>NZ_JBYTAH010000086.1:0-27480 GCF_058787975.1 Cupriavidus sp. FW305-26 | reverse complement strand
GTGCGATGGCCGGGGTTTCCATCCGCGTATTGTAGCCGCCGCATCCGGGCATCGCACGGGGGGTGTTGCAGGCACCGGTGCGATAATCCGCCAATGCAGACCGACTCCTCGCAATCCCTGCCGCCGGGTGCCCTGCGCGGCACGCTGATGGTCCAGGGCACGACTTCCGATGCCGGCAAGAGCACCATCGTGGCCGGCCTGTGCCGGGTGCTGGCGCGTGCCGGCACGCACGTGGTGCCATTCAAGCCGCAAAACATGGCGCTGAACAGCGCGGTCACCGCCGACGGCGGCGAGATCGGCCGCGCGCAGGCGCTGCAGGCACAGGCCGCGCGGCTGGCACCGCATACCGACATGAACCCGGTGCTGCTCAAGCCCAGCAGCGACACCGGCGCGCAGGTGATCATCCACGGCCGCGCGCGGCTGGACCTGGATGCGCGCGCCTACCATGCCTACAAGCCCGAGGCGATGAAGGCCGTGCTGGCTTCGCACACGCGCCTGGCGCAGGCCTATGAGGTGGTGCTGGTGGAGGGCGCCGGCAGCCCGGCCGAGGTCAACCTGCGCGAGCGCGACATCGCCAACATGGGCTTTGCCGAGCGCGTCGACTGCCCGGTGGTGCTGGTGGCGGACATCGACCGCGGTGGCGTGTTTGCGCACCTGGTCGGCACGCTCGACTGCCTGTCCGAGAGCGAACGCGCGCGCGTGACCGGCTTCATCATCAACCGCTTCCGCGGCGATGTCGGCCTGCTGGAGCCGGGACTGGACTGGCTGGTGGCGCGCACCGGCAAACCGGTATTCGGCGTGCTGCCCTTCCTGCACGGCCTGCATCTCGATGCCGAGGACGCCATCATCGGCGCGCAAGCGGACAAGGCCGGCACGCCGGCGCAGCGCCTGCGCGTGATCGTGCCGGTGCTGCCGCGCATCGCCAACCATACCGACTTCGACGCGCTCCGCGCGCACCCGCAGGTGGAGCTGCAGTTTGTCGGGCCCGGCATGCCGATCCCGCCCGCGGACCTGGTGGTGCTGCCCGGCAGCAAGAACGTGCGCGGCGACCTGGACTTCATCCGCGCCAATGGCTGGGACGCGGCGCTGGCCCGGCACCTGCGCTACGGCGGCAAGCTGATCGGGATCTGCGGCGGCATGCAGATGCTGGGGCGGCAGGTGCACGATCCCGATGGCCGCGAAGGCCCGGCCGGCAGCAGCGCGGGCCTGGGCTGGCTGGATTTCGAGACCACGCTGGCGGCAGAGAAGCAGCTGCGCCAGGTCGGCGGCCGGCTGGCGCTGGATCAGGCCGATGCGCCGGTGCGCGGCTATGAGATCCACCTTGGCGTCACCACGGGCGCGGGGCTGGAGCAGCCGGCCCTGTGGCTCGAGCGCGGCGACGGCACGGTGCGGCCCGACGGCGCGCGCTCGGCCGACGGCCAGGTGCTGGCCACCTATGTCCATGGCCTGTTCGACGAGCCCGCCGGCTGCCAGGCGCTGCTGCGCTGGGCGGGGCTGGACGGCGCCCAGGAGGTGGACCTCGACGCATTGCGCGAAGCATCGATCGAGCGGCTTGCCGACACCATGACCGCGCACCTGGACCTGGATGCGATGCTGGCGCCGCTGCGGCGCTGACGCATGCGGCACGGCCGCCTGGCGGGGCCCCTGCTAGAATCGCGAATCTTTCGCATTTGCATTCTGCGTGGAGGTGGCCTGTGCGCCATATTCCACGCATGGCAGCATCCGCTCAACGTACTTCAGCCCCCACATGGTCACCGGCCGCCTGCGCGTCGCCCTCGTCAAACTGCACCTGTATATCGGCCTGAGCCTTGGCCTGCTGTTCGTCCTGTTCGGGCTGACCGGCATGACCATTGCCTGGCGGGAGGAACTGGATGCCTGGCTCAACCCTGACCTGCTGGTGGCGTCCGCGCCGATGACGGAGCCGGTGTCGCCGGCCACGGTCCAGGCAGTGACCGAGCGGCTGGCTGCGCCCCCCTATGGCAAGCCCAACCTGCTGATGCTGCCCGTCCATGCCGACGGCGTCTTTATCGCCTGGTACCCGGTCAAGGGGCCCGACGGCGTGGTGCCGGGCCGCTCGC
Source organism: Cupriavidus sp. FW305-26 (assembly GCF_058787975.1). Taxonomy (NCBI): domain Bacteria; kingdom Pseudomonadati; phylum Pseudomonadota; class Betaproteobacteria; order Burkholderiales; family Burkholderiaceae; genus Cupriavidus; species Cupriavidus sp. FW305-26. Next base: position 25,402 of record NZ_JBYTAH010000086.1, on the reverse strand, counting down.
GCCAGGTGATGGTCGATCCGGTCACGCTTGCGGTGAAGGGCGAGCGGGTCTGGGGCGAGGCGGGCCTGTCGCGCCGCCTGTTGCTGCCCACGCTGTTTCACCTGCATCGCTACCTGCTGTCAGGCGACACCGGCAAGACCATCACCGGCGTGGCCGGCATGCTGCTGTTGCTGACCACGCTGGTGGGCGTGGCGGTGTGGTGGCCCAGGATGAAGCTGCGCTCGGTGGTGCAGGCGTTCCGCATCACGCACGGCGGCTCATGGTCGCGCTTCAACTATTCGCTGCATCGCGCCGGCGGCATCCTGGCCGCGCCGGTGCTGGCCATCATCGCCTTTTCGGGCTGGTACCTGAACCTGCCGAAGTGGGTGACACCGATGGTGGCGGGCGTGATGACCGTGACGCCGCCGGTGAAGCACGTCTCGGCACCGGCGCCGGCCGGGGCCCGGCCGCTGGGCGCGGGCGAGATCATGGCGGCGGCGCAGGCCCGGTACCCGCAAGCGCAGGTGACCCGCATCAGCTTCCCGCGCAAGCCGGGCGACGCGTTCGAGATTCGGCTGCGCCAGCCCGGCGAGGTGCGCAAGGATACCGGTGCCACGCGGCTGTGGCTCGATGCCTGGAGCGGCAAGCCGCTGGGCATGCGTGATCCGCGGCAGGCGCCGGCGGGCGACACGCTGCTGAACTGGCTGTTTCCGCTCCATACCGGCGAGGCCTTCGGGCTGCCGGGGCGGGTGTTTATCACGCTGTTCGGGCTGGCGCCGCTGGCGTTTGCCGTGACCGGCGTGCTGATCTGGTGGAAGCGGCGGCGGGGTCATCAGCGGCATGTGATGAAGGCCGCACAGCGATCCGGCATGCGCCGGGCATGAAAAAAGCAGGCCGCCGGCCTGCTTTTTTGCCTGGTGCGGCGCTGCCGCTCAGATTTCCAGGTTATCGATCAGCCGGGTCGCGCCCAGCTTGGCGGCAGTCAGGATTACCAGCGGCTCGCCGGCGAGGAATTCCTCGCGCGTCGGCGCCTGCAGGTCGACGCGCTTGCGGATCGACACGTAGTCCGGCTTCCAGCCGCGCCTGGCCAGCGATTCCTTCGCATTCGCCTCGACCGCAAGCAGGTCGGCCGAAGCGCGGTCGCTGCCCAGCACGGTGTCGCGCACGTCATGCAGCGTGCGGTACAGCACCGGCGCCTCGGCGCGCTCGTCGGGGCCCAGGTAGCGGTTGCGCGACGACAGCGCCAGGCCGTCTTCGGCACGGATGGTCTCGGCGGGGATGATGTCGATCGGCAGGGCAAACTGCTGCACCATGCGGCGCACGATCATCAGCTGCTGGTAGTCCTTCTTGCCGAACACCGCCACGCGCGGCTGCGCGCACGAGAACAGCTTCATCACCACCGTGCACACGCCCTTGAAGAAGCCGGGGCGGAACTCGCCTTCCAGGATGTCGCCCAGGTCATGCGGCGGCTCGACGCGGTATTCCTGCGGTTCGGGGTACATATCGCGCTCGGACGGCGCGAACAGCACGTAGACGCCTTCCTTCTGCAGTTTCTCGATATCGTCCTGCAGCGTGCGCGGGTACTTGTCGAAATCCTCGTTCGGGCCGAACTGCAGGCGGTTCACGAAGATCGATGCCACCACCGGGTCGCCGTGCTGGCGCGCCAGGCGCATCAGCGACAGGTGGCCTTCGTGCAGGTTGCCCATGGTGGGCACGAAGGCAGCGCGGTTCTGGCCGCGCAGTTGGTCGCGCAGCTCTTGGATGGAGGAAATGACTTTCATCTGCCTTGGTGTGCTGGTCGTGGTAGGTGTGACCCGGGCGCCGGTCCGTCGAGGGGCGGCACATGGACTACCGGTCTCGGCCTTCTGTCGGGCGCGGGGCCTTCGGGCACTTGCCTTCGGGGCCTGCACCGTGGGCCATTGGGCCGGCTGTCGGCGGATTGTAGAACATGTTGGGACGGGGCCGGACCCCGCAGCGCGGGTGGGTCAGGTCGGGCTGTACGCCAATCGCACATAAATTGGGGCGAACGGTTCGGCCTGGGTGATCTCCACCAGCGCTTCGCGCGACAGCTCCAGCATGGCGATAAAGTTCACCACCACCACCGGCACGCCCTTGCCGGAGCGCACCGCGTCCTCGAACAGCTCGGAGAATTCCATGAAGCGCGCGTGTTGCAAGCGGCGCAGGATCTGGCTCATGTGCTCGCGCACCGACAGTTCCTCGCGCGAGATCTTGTGGTGCTGGTTGAGCTTGGCGCGCTTGAGCACATCGGCCCAGGCGGCCTGCAGGTCGATCGTCTCCACTTCCGGGAAGCGCGGCGCCAGGCTCTGCTCGATATAGACCTGCGAGCGCAGGAAGTCGCGGCCCAGCTGCGGCACCGTGTCCAGGCGCTGCGCGGCCAGCTTCATCTGCTCGTACTCCAGCAGGCGGCGCACCAGCTCGGCGCGCGGGTCCTCGGCCTCATCGTCGCTGTCGGCCTTCTTGACCGGCAGCAGCATGCGCGACTTGATCTCGATCAGCATGGCCGCCATCAGCAGGTATTCGGCGGCCAGCTCGAGGTTGGTCTTGCGGATCTGCTCGATGTAGGACAGGTACTGCCGCGTGACCTGCGACATCGGGATGTCGAGGACATTGAAGTTCTGCTTGCGGATCAGGTACAGCAGCAGGTCCAGCGGGCCCTCGAAGGCTTCCAGGAAGATCTCGAGCGCGTCCGGCGGGATGTACAGGTCCTGCGGCAGCTTGAACAGCGGCTCGCCGTACAGGCGCGCGAAGGCCATCCCGTCGACCATGTCGGCGGGGCCGGCAGGGCCGGCTGCAACGGCCGGGGCCACGGCAGGCAGCTCGACGGGCAGCGGCAGCTTGTCCTGGTCGCCTGCGCTCATGGGCGGCGTGCGCTCGCGGGGGCGGCGGGAAATCAGTTGTCCTGCGCGTAGACGTATGGCTTCTGCGCCACGCGCGACGCTTCGGCGCGGGCGCGCTCTTCCAGGTCGATCGGCGACTTGTCCCACAGCAGGGCACGGCCGTCGCGCTGTTCGGCCTCCAGCGTCGGGCGCTCTTGCTTGAGCTGCTTCAGGAACTGGGTGATATCGGATTCGTAGATGGCCATGTTCAACCGTGATGCGCCCGCGCGGGCGCCAGATGGGTACAGTGGGCCACGATTTTACAGTATCGGCCCCCCGGAATGCATCCGGGCCGGGTGCAAGGCGCCGGAAAGTTCCGGGCATAAGGCCGGGTGTGGTCAAATACCGACTTTGTATGTGTGGACAATCGGCGATGCCGCAAGACACCGCTATTACCGCTGACTCCGCTGGCCGCGCGCGTGTGGCCGTTCGCGTACTGGCCGCGCTGGGCGCGGTGCTGGCGCTGGCGGCCGCCCCGGCGCGCGCCGCCTACAAGGTCGAAGTCGAGGCGCCCAAGCCGATCCGCGAGATGCTGGAAGAGCATCTGGACCTGGCACGCTACCAAGACCGCGCCGACCTTTCGCCGGACCAGCTCGACTATATGATCGAGACCGTCGGCGAGCAGGTGCGGGCGTTCACCTCAACCGAGGGCTACTTCGACCCGACCACCACCACCCGCGTGGAAGGCGAGGGCGACAAGCGCGTGGTCCACGTGATGGTCGACCCCGGCGCGCGCACGCTGATCCGCAATGTCGACGTCCAGGTGACGGGCCCGGCGGCCACGCGTTCGCCCGAACAGGTGGCCGAGCTGCAGGCCAAGTGGGGACTGCCGGTGGGCGAGCCGTTCCGGCAGGGCGACTGGGACAAGGCCAAGGAGGACGCGCTGGTCACGCTGCAGAGCCACAATTACTACGGCGCGCGCCTGGCCGCGTCGCAGGCGCGCGTGGAGCCGGACGACCAGCGCGCGGACCTGTCCGCGCATTACGCCAGCGGCCCGGCCTACCTGCTGGGGCCGCTGAAGGTGACCGGCACGCGCCGCTATCCGCAACAGATCATCTACAACGTCAACCCGCTGAACGAGGGCGAGCCGTACCGCGTGGAGCGGCTGCTCGAGTTGCAGCGCGCGATCCAGAACCAGCCGTACTTCTCCAACGTGCAGGTCGACCTGGAACCGCCCCCGGACGCCGACAAGGCGGCAGACGGCGTGGTGACCGCGCCGGTCTCGGTGCGCGTGCGCGAATATCCGGCGCACCGGCTCAACAGCGGCGTGGGCTTTACCACCGACACCGGCGCGCAGATCGAAGGCCGCTATTCGTACTACAACCTGTTCAACCGCGCCTGGACCTTCGACTCGCAGGCGCGGCTGGAGCAGAAGCGCTCCTATCTGTTCGCCGAGGCCGCGATGCCCCCGGACAGGGGCAACTACCGCAACAGCGTGTACAGCAGCTACGAGCGCACCATCGACATCGAGAACACCGACACCACCAGCCTGCGCGCGGGCCTGAAGCGCTCGCGCTCGCGCGAGAAGTACGACGTGACGACGTCGCTGGATTTCTACTACGACAAGCTGCTGCCGGAGGGCCAGGCCGCCCAGATCAGCAAGGCGCTGGTGCCGGCCTTTGCCTGGACGCGGCGCGACGTCGACAATCCCGTGTTCCCGCGCCGCGGCAACGTGATCAGCACCCAGATCGGGGTGGCCGCCAGGGGATTCCTCAGCGATGCCACATTCCTGCGGCTGTACGGCCGTATCCGCCAGTACATACCGGTGGGCAAGCGCGACCTGGTGGTGGCACGGCTGGAACTCGGTGCCGACCTGACCGGCGACAGCTCCAGCCAGATCCCGGCCACGCTGCGCTTCCGCGCCGGCGGCACCGATTCGATTCGGGGCTACACCTACCAGTCGATCGGCACGCCCAGCGGCTCCAGCATCTTGCCGGCCAAGTACCTGGGCACCGGCAGCCTGGAGTACCAGTACTGGTTCAAGCCGGACTGGGGCGTGGCGGTGTTCTGGGATCTCGGCACCGCCGCCGACAACCTGCGCGGCGTGACCATCTACAACGGCGTGGGCGTCGGCGTGCGCTGGCGCACGCCGGTGGGCCCGCTGCAACTGGACGTGGGCTACGGCATCCAGGAGCAGCAGTTCCGCCCGCATATCTCGCTGGGGGTGGCGTTCTGATGCGGCACCCTTGTATTTCACGCCTGACCCGGATGCCGGCATGAGCGCCCACGATCTGCCTTCGGTGCCCGGCGGCGATTCGGCCCGGACCCCGACCCCGCCCGCGCCGCGCAAGCGGCGGCGGCTGTGGCGCGTGCTGGCCTGGCTGGTCGGCATCCTGCTGCTGCTGATGGTGGCGCTGGCGGCGGCGGGCGTGGCGGCGCTGCGCACCGAGACCGGCACCCGCCACCTGTGGACGCTGGCCACGCGGCTGTCGGCCGGCATGCTCAGCGGCCGGCTGGAAGGCGGCACCGTGGCGCACGGCCTGCGCCTGCGCGACGTGGTGTTCGCCAGCGGCCAGACGCGCGTGGCGGTGGACCGCGTGGATGGCAACTGGGTGCTCGGCTGGCAGGCGCGGCGCCTGCACGTGCAATGGCTGCGCATTGGCAAGGCCGAAGTGAAGCTCGGCCCGTCCGAGCCGAGCACCGAGCCGATGCAGAAGCCCACCTCGCTCGAACTGCCGCTGGCCATCGATGTCGATTCGCTGACGCTTGAGCGGCTGTCGCTGCTGCAGGGCACGGCGCCCACGGCCGAGCCGATGGTGTTCAGCAACCTGGCCGGCGCGCTGCACAGCGACGGCCAGCGCCACCGCGTCAGCGTGGACAAGCTGGAAACACCATACGGCAAGCTGGCAGCCAACGCCCAGCTGGGCGCACGCGCCCCGTTCGCGCTCAGCGCCGAAGCCTTGCTGGAAAGCAGCTGGCAGGATGAGGCCTTTGCCGTCAATGCCACCGCCAAGGGCAACCTGGACGCGCTGCGAGCCGAGCTGCAGGCCAGCGGCGACCGCATCCACCTGCGCGCCGGCGCCGACCTGACGCCGTTCGGCAAGGTGCCGTTCACGCACCTGCTGGTCGATGGCGATCGCATCAACCCGCGCCTGTTCAGCCCGTCGGCGCCACAGGCCAACCTGACCGTGCATGCCGAGCTGCGGCCGGTGGGCGGCGTGGCGGCGGCTGCCGGCGCGCAGGCGGCCAGCGCCGTGTCGGCATCGCCCCCCCCGGCGGCATCGGGGGTCTCCGCATCCGCCCCTGCGGCCGCGCCTGCGCCCGCACCGCTGGCTGTCGCCGGCGACATCGAGATCACCAACCTGGAAGCCGGTCCGCTGGACAAGGAGCGGCTGCCGGTGCAGTCGGTGCGCGCCCATGTCGAGCTGAGCGAGATGGCACAGGCCGTCTCGGACCTGCGCGTGGCGCTGGCCGGCAAGGCCGAGATCTCCGGCGGCGGTTCGCTGCGCGGCGGCCGTGGCGGTTTCGACCTGGACGTGCGCAGGCTGGACCCGGCCGCGCTGCATGGCTCGCTGACCAGCGCCAGCCTGTCCGGCCCGGTGGTGGTGCGGATGGAGCCGGGCCGGCAAAGCGTGGCGCTGGACCTGTCGGGCGGGCCGCTCAAGCTTTTCGCCGATGCCAGCATCGATGCCGAGGCGCTCACGCTGGCCACGCTGCGCGCCGCGGTGGGGCCGGGTTTGCTGACCGCGGAAGGCAAGCTCGGCCTGAAGGACAAGCAGCCGTTCAGCTTCAAGGGCAAGCTGGCCTCGTTCGATCCCTCGCGCCTGGCCAAGGTTGCCGCCGGCCGCATCAATGCGGACTTCACCGCGACCGGCGAGATCGCGCCCGAACTCGGTGTGGCGCTGGATTTCGCCGTGCATGAGAGCGAATACGCGGGCCTGCCGATGACCGGCGGCGGCAAGGTGCGCCTGGCGGACGAGCGGCTCTTGCCGAGCGAGGCTTCGCTCAGCATGGCCGGCAACCAGGCCAACCTGCGCGGCAGCTTCGGCGCGCGCGGCGATGCGCTCAAGCTGGCGGTCGATGCGCCGCAGCTGGAGCGGCTCAAGTTTGGCGTGGCCGGCAAGCTCAAGCTCGACGCCACCATCACCGGCACGCTGAAGAAACCCGAAGTGGTGGCCGACTACAACGCGCAGGCGCTGGAAGTGGGCCCGCACAAGGTGGCCAGCGCCAGCGGCCGCGCCGAGGTGCGCGGCGGCCTGGACGGCCCGCTCTCGGTGCAGCTGGCCGCGCGCGACTACCGCGGCCCGCAGGCCAGCCTGAGCACGCTCGACGCCACGCTCGACGGCACCCAGGCCAACCATACCTTCGACGTCAAGGCGGCCGGCAGCCTGAACAAGCGGCCATTGCAGCTGGCGCTGGCGGGGCAGGGCGCGTGGAAGGGCAAGGACGGCTGGAACGGCACCATCCGCACGCTGGAAGAGCGCGGCACCGTCAACCTGCGCCTGGCCGCGCCGACGCAGCTGCTGGTGGCCGACCAGCGGGTGCGCCTGGGCGCGGCGCGCCTGCTGCTGGACCGCGCCACGATGACCATCGACAGCCTGGACTGGGACCACGGCCGCATCCGCAGCGCGGGCAGCCTGGACGGCCTGCAGGTGGGCCATGTGCTGGAACTGATGGAAACCATCACCGGCGAGAAGCCGCCGGTGCGCTCCGACCTGGTCATCGACGGCCGCTGGAACCTGGCGCTGGCCGAGACCGCGACCGGCTTTGCCGAACTGCGCCGGCGCAGCGGCGACCTCTCGGTCAACGCCGGCCGGGGCTTCACCACGCTCGGCCTGGGCGAGACCAGCCTGCGCGCCGACGCCGGCGGCAACCGTATCGCAATGCGCGGCGGCATGGTGTCGGGCCGCATCGGCAAGGTGGTGGTGGACGCCTCCGCCGGACTGGTGCAGGAGCAGGGGCTGCAGACCGTGGGCCCGGCCTCGACCCTGGGCGGCACGGTCACCGTCGACGTGCCGCGGCTGAAATCGCTGGAAGCGCTGACAGGCCCGCAGTACGCTTTCGACGGCAAACTGGCCGCGGCGATGCGCCTGGCCGGCACGATCGGCGCGCCGCTGCTGACCGGCACCGTCGACGGCGACAACCTCGCCGTCACGCTGTACGACCTGGGCCTGCGCCTGACCGACGGCACTGTGCGCGTGGTGCTGGACCAGAACACGGTCGAGCTCAAGCACGTGGAATTCCACGGCGGCGACGGCAAGATCACGGCCACCGGCAACGTCAAGCTGGGCGAGGCCGATCCCAACCTGACCGGCAAGATCGTCGCCGACAAGCTGCAGCTGTTCGCCAGCCCCGAGCGCACGCTGGTGGTCTCGGGCGACGCCACCATCGCCAACGAGAACAAGCAGGTCGTGATCCGCGGCAAGATCCATGTCGACCGCGGCCTGTTCGACCTGCCCAAGGCCGGCGCGCCGGTGCTGGGCGACGATGTGGTGGTGATCCGGCGCAAGGACCAGCGCGCCGTGAAGACTGCCGCCACGCAGGCGCCGGAGACCAAGCCGGCAAGCAAGTTCAGCCCGGTGATCGACCTGACCGTGGACCTGGGCAACAACTTCCGCTTCCGGGGCGCGGGCGCGGACCTGTTGCTGGCCGGCCAGATGGGTGTCAAGAGCGAACCCCTGGTACCGATGAAGGCCACCGGCACGGTGCGCGTGACCGACGGCACCTATGAAGCCTTCGGGCGCAAGCTGGACATCGAGCGCGGCATCATCAATTTCAACGGCCCGATCGACAACCCGAACATGAACATCCGCGCCATGCGCCGCAACCAGGAAGTGGAGGCGGGCGTGGAGGTGACCGGCACGGTGCGGCTGCCGCGCGTGCGGCTGGTGTCGGAACCCAATGTGCCGGATGAGGATAAGCTCTCGTGGCTGATGTTCGGCTACGGCGCCGAAAGCGCCGGTGCCGGCCAGCAGCGCCAGCTGGGTGGCGCCGCGCTGGGCGGCGCAGCGCTGGGCATGATCGGCGGCAAGGCCGGCAAGGGCATCGTGCAGCATTTCGGCATCGACGAATTCTCGATCGGGCCCAGTACCGCGGGTCTCAATGACCAGCAGGTGGTCAGCATGGGCAAGGCCATTACCGAGCGTATGTCGGTAGGCTATGAGCAAAGCCTGACATCGGCCTCGAACGTGGTGAAGCTGACCTGGCAGTTTTCACGGCGCTGGTCGCTGATTGCCAAGGGCGGGTCCATCAACGGTTTGTCGGTCTTGTTCAACCGCCGCTTCGACAGCTGGGCGAACCTGTTCAGCGGGACCTCGGGTCGCAGCGACACCAGAAGGAGCCAGCAGGATGAGAGCCAGCCAACCAGTCCCGACAGCGCGGCACAGGCAGCCTCGGCAGCCGTCGCCGAACCCGTGCGCCGCTGACGTGCGCCCCTCCACTTTCGCGTCGCCGCGACGCCTTGCCGCCATGGGACTCTTTGCCTCTTTGCTTGCGCTGTTCGGCTGCGACCAGCAGAAGGTCGATGAAGCCATGAAGAAGGCGGGCGAGACCGCCCGCAACACCTGGAACGCGATCAAGCCCGACAGCGAGCTGTTCAAGGGCATCGTCCCCGGCCAGTCCACCGAGGAAGACCTGCGGCGCCAGGCCGGCAAGCCGGAGATCGTCTGGGAAGAAGCGGACGGCGGGCGCCGGCTTGAATACCCGCGCGGCCCCGAGGGCACCACCACCTGGATGGTCACCATCAGTGCCGATGGCAAGGTCGCGAAGATCGAGCAGGTGCTGTCGGCCGAGAACTTCGCCCGCGTGCGCGCCGGCATGAGCAAGGACGACATCCGCCGCCTGCTGGGCAAGCCCACCAAGGTTGAGGCATTTGCGCTGAAGAAGGAAGAGGTGTGGGGCTACCGCTGGATGGAAACCGCCACCGACAAGGCCTTCTTCAACGTGCATTTCAACAGCGACGGCACCGTCACCACGACCTCGCGCAGCGACGATCCGTCGAAGATGCAGGGCGGCTGACGCGCGCCCCGGCGGTCAATGGAGCAGGTGGCAGGCGGCCACGTGCGCCGGCTCGGCTGAGCCGGCGGCCGGGTCCAGCCGCAGCATGCGGGGGATCTCGGTGGCGCAGGCCGGCACCGCGCGCGGGCAGCGCGGATGGAACTTGCACCCCGCTGGCGGGTTCAGCGCCGAGCCGATATCGCCCAGGATCAGCCCCTCGGCCGGCTGGTGGTCGGGGTCTGGCCGCGGCGCCGAGCCCAGCAGTGCCTGCGTGTAGGGGTGGCGCGGGGCGCTGAACACCGCGGCGCTGGGCCCGCTTTCGGCCATATTGCCCAGGTACATCACGCCCACGGCCGAGCTGAAGTGCTCCACCAGCGCCAGGTCATGGGCGATCACCACATAGGCCAGGCCGAAGCTGCGCTGGATATCGGACAGCAGGTTGACGATCTGCGCCCGGATCGAGACATCCAGCGCCGAGGTGGGCTCGTCCAGCACGATCAGCCGCGGCTGCAGCGCCAGCGCGCGTGCCACGGCAATGCGCTGGCGCTGGCCGCCGCTGAACTCGTGCGGGTACAGGTCGAGCGCGCCGGGCGGCAGGCCGACGATCTCCAGCAGCTCCAGCAGCCGCCGGCGCAGCGCGGCGCGGTCGCCGCCCTGGCCGTGCGCAAGCAGCGGCTCGGCCAGCAGCATGCCCACTTTCAGGCGCGGATTGAGCGACGAGGACGGGTCCTGGAACACCGCCTGCACCTGGCGCCGGTAGCCCAGCACGCCCTTGCGGTCCAGCGCCAGCACGTCCTGGCCGTCGAAGCGGATGGTGCCGGCGCTGGGGCGCTCAAGCAGCAGCAGCTGCCTGGCGATGGTGGTCTTGCCGCAGCCGGACTCGCCCACCAGCGCATAGGTCTGGCCGGCATCCACGGCAAAGCTGACGCCGTCGACAGCGCGCACCGTGCCGCCGCCGCGCGCGGGGAAATGCTTCTTCAGGTCTTCGACTTCGAGCAGCATGGCGCCTCCTGGGTTCTCAGCCGGCCGAAGCCAGCCAGCAGCTGACCTTGTGGCCGGATTCAAGTTCGATCTCGGGGGGATAGGCGTCATCGCACAGCGGCTTGCGGTGCGGGCAGCGCGCCGCGAAGCGGCAGCCGTGCGGCGGGTCGATCAGGCTGGGCGGGCTGCCCTGGATGGCGTAGAGCCGCTCGCGTTTTTCGCCGAAGTGGGGAATGGCCTGGAGCAGGGCCTGCGTGTAGGGATGGGCGGGGCGCTGGTACAGCGTGCGCACATCGCCGGTCTCGACAATGCGCCCGGCGTACATCACCGCCACCCGGTGGCAGATGCTGGCCGCCACGCCCAGGTCGTGCGTGATCAGGATGATGCCGACACCGGTCTGCGCCTGGATCTTGCGGAACAGCGCCATGATCTGCACCTGGATGGTCACGTCCAGTGCCGAGGTGGGTTCGTCCGCCACCAGCAGGCGCGGCGCGCTGGCAATGGCCATGCCGGTCACCACGCGCTGGCGCATGCCGCCGCTGAACTGGTGCGGATAGTCGTCCAGCCGCGTCTCGGGCGAGGGGATGCGCACGCTGTCCAGCACCTGCACCACCTGGCGCCGGCGCGCCTCGCGGCTGTCGGCGCGGCCATGGTAGCGCAGCGGCGCGCCGACCTGGTCGCCCACCGTGAAGACCGGGTTCAGCGAGGTCAGCGGGTCCTGCGAGATCATCGCGATCTTGCGGCCGCGGTACTGCGTGCTCATGGTCTTCTCGGGCAGCTGCAGCAGGTCCACGCCATCGAGCAGCACCTTGCCGCCCAGTTGCACGCCGCCCTGGCGCGGCAGCAGGCGCAGGATGGACAGAATGGTCATGGACTTGCCGGAGCCGGATTCGCCCACCACGCCCAGGGTCTCGCCTTCATGCACGTGCAGGTCGACGCCGTCCACGGCGCGCACCGTGCCGCGGCGCAGTCCTAGGTGCGTGGTCAGCCCCTGCACCGACAGCATGGGCGCGCCGCGGGGGGAGCCCCCGGCGGCGGGCGTTGGCGACGGGCGTTGCGTCACGTGCGGGTCGGGGCCGGTCATAGCTGCCTCCTTTTCGGGTCGAAGTGGTCGCGCAGCCAGTCGCCCAGCAGGTTGGACGCCAGGCAGGTGGCCATGATGGCCAGTCCGGGCATGGTGATGGCCCACCACGCGTTGGTGATGTAGTTGCGCGCATCGGCCAGCATCAGCCCCCATGACACATCGGGTTGCTGGATGCCAAGGCCGAGAAAGCTGAGCGAGGCCTCGAAGATGATCACCTGGCCCACCTGCAGCGTGGCCAGCACCAGCAGGGTGTTGAGCAGGTTGGGCAGCAGGTGGCGGCGGAAGATGGTGAGCGTGCCGCAGCCGGCCACGCGCGCCAGCGCCACGTAGTCGCGCTGCTTGAGCGACATCACCTCGCCGCGCACGATGCGCGCGTACCAGGTCCAGTAGGTCACCACGATCACCAGCACCACGGTATTGAAGCCCGGGCCCAGCACCGCGGCCAGCACCAGCGCCAGCGCCAGCGCGGGGATCGACATCTGGATATCGACCAGCCGCATGATGAGCGCGTCCAGGCGCCCGCCGAAGTAGCCGGCCAGCATGCCGGCGGCGGTGCCGATGCCGCCCGAGATCAGGATGGCGTACAGCGCGACCACCAGCGAGATGCGCGTGCCGGCCATGATGCGCGAGAGCAGGTCGCGCCCCATGTTGTCGGTGCCCAGCGGATAGGCCCAGCTGCCGCCCTCCAGCCAGGCCGGCGGCTGGAAGGCCAGGCCGAGGTCGAGGCCGTTGGGGTCGTGCGGCAGCAGCGCCTCGCCGCCGACGGCGCAGACCAGCAGCACCGGGAAGATTGCCAGCGCAAACCAGGGCAGGCCACCCAGGTCACGCCGCTGGCGCTTGCGGGCCGGCGCCGCCGTGGCGCTGGCGGGAGGAGCGGTGATCTCAGGCATGGCGGATCCTCGGGTCGATCAGGCCGTAGCTCAGGTCGACCAGCAGGTTGGACAGCACGAACAGCACGGAGGTGAGCATCACCCCCGCCTGCACCACGGGAAAATCGCGCGCGAACACGGCCTCGACCACGGTGCGGCCAACGCCTGGCCAGGCGAAGATGACTTCGACCACGAAGGCGCCGCCCAGCATCGCCGCGAAGTACACGCCGAGGATGGTCACCAGCGGAATCGCCGCGTTGCGCAGCGCGTACTTCCAGATCAGCACGCGCTCGGGCAGGCCCATGGCGCGGCCCATGCGGATGTAGTCGCTGTCGAGCACATCCAGCATGGCCGAGCGCACCACGCGGGTCTGCGCCGCCACCGGATACCAGCCCAGCGCAATCGCGGGCAGCACCAGGCTGTTCCAGGAATCGCGCCCGAACGCCGGCAGCCAGTTCAGCTGCACCGCGAAGAACAGGATCAGCAGCAGCCCGACCCAGAAGTTGGGCATGGCCTGGCCGAGCATGGCGAAGACCTTGGCAAAGCGGTCGAACCAGGAGCCGCGGTAGACCGCCGACAGCACGCCGAACGGCACCGCCATCGCAATCGAGAAGCCCAGCGCGGCCAGCGCCAGCTCCACCGTGGCCGGCAGCCGCTCCAGGATCAGCCCCAGTGCCGGTTCCTGCCAGCGGTAGGAGTTGCCGAAGTCGCCGGTGACGGCATGGCCGAGGAAGACCAGGTACTGCGCCACCAGGGGCTGGTCCAGGCCGAGATGGCGGCGCGTTGCCTCGATCACCTGCGGCGGCGCGTCGGCCGGCAGCAGCAAGGCAAGCGGGTCGCCGGACAGGCGCGAGATCAGGAAGATGATCACGCTCGCGCCAAGGATGCTGATCAGGCCGTGCAGCAGGCGTTTTGCAATAGGCATGACAGGCTCCGTCGGAGATTCGTCAGCGGGAATGCCGCGCCCGGCACGGGCGCCGGGCGCGGCGGCGGATCAGCGCTGCTTCCAGCTGACTTCCTGGAACGAGCGCCAGTAGTCGCGGATGGGCCAGGGCACGTAGTCGATCTTGTTGTCGCGCCAGGCAAAGGTCACCAGCGGCCGGTAGGTCGGCAGGCCACCCAGCACGCGCTCCTGCTTGAGCCGCGCGATCTGGCGCAGCAGCGCGGTGCGCGCCGCGGGGTCCATGGTCTGGCGCTGCTTCTCCAGCAGCGCGTCGACCTCGGGGTCGCTGGTGTAGGAATAGGTGCCCCAGCCGCCGCCGCCCTGGTAGCTGTGCAAATGGCCGGACCAGGCCAGGCCCGGATCGCCGGGCAGCCCCTGCGACCACATCCAGCTCAGCACGCCGTCCATCTCCGGCGGGCCCGAGCGGCCGCGCTTGCCCAGGCTGATCCAGGCCCCGTACTCCAGGTTGCGCACCTGGCAGCGGATGCCCACGGAACTCAGGTAGGCATACATGGCTTCGCCCACTTCCTTCACGCCAGGTTCGCGCGGCGTGGTGAGGTTGTAGCAGGGGGTCTCGAAGCCATTGGGGTAGCCCGCCTGCCTGAGCAGCTCGCGCGCACGCTTCTGGTCGAAGGCGTAGGGCTTGAGCTCGGGGTCGTAGCCATTCGACTCCTTGCCCACCTGCGCATAGCGCTCGCCCTGGCCGAACAGCACGCGCTTGATGATGGCGTCGACATCGATGGCGTGCGCGGCCGCCTGCCGCACGCGCACATCGTTGAACGGCGACTTCGGCATCTGCGTGTTGAAATTGAGGAAGAGGTTGTTGCCGCTCACCAGCGTGACGGTCTTCACGCCGGGCATCTTCTTGAACTCTTCGACCATCGAAGGCGGCACGTTGTCGATGAAATCGACCTTGCCGGTCTTGAAGGCCGCCACCCGGGTCAGGTCCTCGGGAATCACCTTGATGGTCAGCTCCTTGACGCCGGGCCGTTTCTCCTTGTTCCAGTAGCCGTCAAAGGCTTCCAGCTTCAGCTCGTCCTTGACCGTGCGCGAGACAAACTTCCATGGCCCGGTGCCGACCGGCTTGCGGGCGAACTCTTCTTCGCCGACCTTCTGGATGTACTTCTTGGGCATGGCCCACAGCTGCATGTTGCCGACGATGAACTGCGCATCCGGCTCCTTGAAATGCAGCCTGAAGCGGTGCGCATCCACGATCTCGAAACGCTCGACCGACGAGACATAGTGCGAGAAGAAGCTGCTCTTGGGGTCGCGCTGGCGTTGCCAGGAGAACTCGAGGTCCTCGGAGGTCAGCGGGTCGCCGTTGTGGAAGCGCACGCCCTTGCGTAGCTGCACGTCGAGCACGGGCTTGCCGTCCTTGCCGGTTTCCAGCTTCCAGTTCTCCGCCAGCCAGTTCTCGTCCTTGAGCGCGGCATTGCGGCGCACCAGCATCTCGAAGATCTGGCCGACAAAGTAGTGGTCGACGCCGGCCGAGATCTTGACCGGATCGAGCGTGGTCGACTCCGCGCCGAAGGCGACGGTGAGGCTGCCGGTGGCCGGCGAGGGCGGGGCGGCCTGGGCCGCGGGGATGGTGGCGGCGGCCAGCATGCCGGCCAGCAGGCGGCGCCGGGCGGCGTCGGTCAACTTTACTTGCATGGTGCTCCTCCTGTTGCGCCGTCTCGTGGCGGCGCTGTTGGTGTGAACAACGGATGCGCTCAGCGCGGGAAGCTGCCTTCCAGCTGGCGTACCACCTCCAGCAGGCGCGGGCGCACCTCGTCGAGCAGGAATGACGGGGACAGCCGGAACGACGGTCCGCCTACGTTGATGGCCATAGGCGGCATGCCATGGCCGGGCTCGAAGCCGCGCGCGATGCCGTTGACGTCCGGCTGCCAATCGCCCATCGAGCAGGTCACGCCCAGGGTGAGGTGGTCCGCCAGGCCCTGTTCGATGCCCTGGCGCAGGCGCGGCCATGCCATGTCGTCGACGTCGCGCACCTGTTCCATGAAGGCCTGCCGCTCTTCGTCCGGCACCACCGCCAGCCAGGCGCGGCCGATGGCCGAGGTGGCGACCGGAATGCGCGAGCCGGTATCGAGCGTCAGCGCAATCGCGGCGCAGCTGCGGCAGTGCTCGACATAGATCATCGAGAACCGGTCGCGCGTGCCCAGCGACACCGTGCCGCCGGAAAAGTCCGCCAGCTCCTGCATCAGCGGTCGTGCCACCTTGCGGATGTCCAGCCGCGACAGCATGGCGCTGCCCAGCCGCAGGCAGGCCGTGCCCAGGCTGTACTTGTGGCTGCCTTCGGCCTGCGCCAGATAGCCCAGCCGGGTCAGGGTGGAGGTCAGGCGCGATACGGTCGACTTGGGCAGTCCGCAGCGCCGGGCGATTTCCTGGTTGCCCAGTACGCGGTCGCTGGTGCGGAAGCAGGCCAGCACTTCCAGCCCGCGCGCCAGCGCGGTGACGAAGTGGCGGTCTTCCTTGAAGGCATTGCCGGTGGATCGGTCCTGCATAACCGTTGGCTCCCTCGTTGTGCCGTTGCACGCCAGCCGCGCTTGTTCGACGCGCAGGCGTGCGGGACGTGCGCGCGGCGTCCTCGTCCGGTGCGGCGGTACTACCCGACAGCGGTCCCGTTCAGCCGCCGGCCTCGGTATCCAGCAAGGCCTGCAGCTCGACCTTGCGCACCTTGCCGGTGGCGGTCAGCGGAAACTCGGGCAGGATGCGGATCTCGGGCACCTTGTAGACCGCCATCTGCTCGCGGCACCATGCATGCAGCGTGTCGGCAGTGATGCCGTCGGCGTGCTCGGCGCGCAGGCGGATAAAGGCCACCGGCACCTGGCCCTTGTCCGGGTCGGGGCGGCCGACCACGGCCGACCCCAGCACCGCCGGGTGGCGCGACAGCAGCACCTCCAGCTCGGACGGGAACACGCTCATGCCGCGCACCTTGAGCATCTCCTTGCGCCGTCCCAGGAAATGCAGGTAGCCCGCCTCGTCATAGGCACCGATATCGCCGGTGCGGAACCAGCCGTCGCGGAATACCTCGGCATCGACGTCGGGGCGGCCCCAGTAGCCCTTGAACAGCGACGGCGTGCTGACCACGATCTCGCCTTCCGCGCCGACCGGCAGCACCGCGCCGGTGTCGAAGTCGCAGATCTTGATGCGCGTGCCCGGCACCGGCAGGCCGACAAAGACCGGGCGGCCGCGCAGGTCCATGTCGTCGTCCTGCATGCCGGTGGTGAAGGTGTCGCTGGTATGGGTCTCGGTCATGCCCCAGGCGCCTTCGGCGATGATGCTGCCGGTCAGCGCGTGCCAGCGCTGGCGGATGTCGGGGGTGATCTTGCGGATGAACGAGGCGGCGCGCGTGTGCTGCAGCGAACGCAGGTCGTAGCGGCCGGATTCGGGGTGGTTCATCAGCTCGACCGCGTTGTCCACCACCACGAAGGTGCGGTTGACGCGATAGCGCTCGATCGCGGCCATCACCGCGACCGGGTCCCAGCGCGCCAGCAGCACCACGGTCGCGCCGCTGAAGATCGGATAGATCAGCCCGAGGTTCTCGCCCGCGATCCAGAACATCGGCAGGAAGTTCAGCATCACGTCGCCGGAGCCTTCTGCCAGCCGTTCCGCATCGACACCGCCGGTGAGCGCGTAGGAAGCCGCCGCGGTGTAGACCATGTCGCGCTGCGTGTGCATGCAGCCCTTGGGCAGGCCGGTGGTGCCGCCGGTGTAGTTCAGTGCGGCCAGCGCGTCCATGTCGACCGGGGGCAGTGCGACCGGCGCGGTGTCGCGCAGTGCCTGCAGCAGGTCGATGGTGCCTTCCACGGTCAGCGGGGGCGCGTCGAGGCCCGCTGGCAGCGGCAGGTCCGGCTGTGCCGGCAACATCGCGCCGGCACTGGTGGTGTAGACGGTGCGCAGCCGCGTCTGCGCGCGCACCGACATCAGCAGCGGCGCAAGCTGGTCCTGCACGATGACGGTGGTGGCGCCGGCATCGTTCAGTTCGTAGACCAGCTCCTGTTCCTTGAAGAGCGGGTTGACCGGCACATAGACCGCGCCCAGCTTCAGGATGCCGTAGAAGACCACGTGGAACTGCGGGCAGTTGCCCATCATCACCGCTACCCGGTCGCCCGCGCCCACGCCGCGGCCCTTGAGCAGCGCGGCGCAGCGCTCGGACAGGTTGTCGAGCTCGGCATAGGTCACGGTGGTGCCGTACCAGACCAGCGCGGCGTGGTCCGGGCGCTTGCGCGCCCACGCGCGCAGGTAGTCGCCCAGCGGGGCCTCGCCATGGGGGTAGACCGGTGCGTCGGGCAGGCCTGCGGGCCAGATCTTGCGATGCCGGGCTTCCAGGTCCTCGAAGAACGCCTGTTCGTTCATCTGCTGTCTCCTCTTGCTTTCGCTCTGGTTCTGTCCGCCGCCGCGCCTACCAGGCGTCGACGAAGGTGCGCATCGGGCGCTGGGGATTGGCGGCACCGGCCTCGAGCCCGCTGACCACCCACTGGCGGGTGGCGGCGGGGTCGATCACGGCGTCCAGCTCCAATGCCGCAGCGGCGTTGATGGCATGGCCGCGCTCGTACATCTGCGCCACCAGCTGTTGGTACAGCGCATCGCGCTGCGGGCCGGCCGGCAGCGCTTCCAGCTCCTTGCGGAAGCCCAGCCGCACCGCGCCCTCCAGGCCCATGCCGCCGAATTCGCCGGTTGGCCACGAGACCGTGAAGGTTGGCGCGCGGAAGCCGCCCGCGGCCATCGCCATCGCGCCCAGGCCGTAGCCCTTGCGCAGTACCACCGCCAGGAACGGCACGCGCAGCTTGGCGCCGGCGACGAACATGCGCGACACATGGCGCACCTGGGCGCGGGCCTCGACCTCCGGGCCCACCATGAAGCCCGGCGTGTCGATCAACGATACGATCGGCAGCCCGTGCGCATTGCACACCTGCATGAAGCGCGCGGCCTTGTCGGCGGCGTCGGCATCGATGGCGCCGCCGAGGTGGCGCGGGTTGTTGGCGAGAATGCCGACGGGCCGGCCTTCGATGCGCGCCAGCGCGGTGTGGATGCCGGTGCCGAAGCCGGCGCGCAGTTCCAGCACGCTGCCCGCGTCGGCCAGGCCGGCGATGGCGGCGCGCGTGTCGTAGACGCGCAGGCGGTTTTCCGGCACCACCTGGCGCAGCGCCAGCGTGTCAGGCGCCTGCCAGTCGTCGACACGGCCCTGGAACATCGACAGGTAATGCCTGGCCGCGGCCACCGCGTCGGCCTCATCGTCGACCAGCAGGTCGACCACGCCGTTGTGGTACTGCACCGTGGCCGGGCCGATATCCTCGGGGCGGAACACGCCCAGGCCGCCGCCCTCGATCATGGCCGGGCCGGCCATGCCGATATTGGCGTTGCGCGTGGCGATGATCAGGTCGCAACAGCCCAGCAGCGCGGCATTGCCGGCAAAGCAGCGCCCGGAGGCGATGCCCACCACCGGCACTTCGCCGCTGAGCTCGGCGAAGGCGGCGAACGAAGGCTGGTACAGGCCGGCCACGGTGGGGAAGTCGATGTCGCCCGGGCGGCCGCCGCCGCCTTCGGCAAAGATCACCGTGGGCAGCCGGTTCCGCAGCGCCACCTCCAGGATGCGGTCGGTCTTGATATGGTTGCGCTTGCCCTGGGTGCCGGCCAGCACGGTGGCGTCGTAGGCCAGCACCGCGCAGCGCGCGCGCTCCGGTGCGAACAGGCTGCCGTTGACGGCGCCGGTGCCGGTGATCAGCCCGTCGGCAGGGGTGTTGGCGATCAGGTCGGCCTCGCTGCGCCGGCTGGCCTGTGCCGCCAGCGCCAGGCCGCCGTATTCGCGGAAGCTGCCGGCATCGCACAGGTCGTCGACGTTTTCGCGCGCGGTGCGCTGGCCGCGCGCATGGCGGCGTGCCACGGCCTCGGGGCGGGCCGCGTCGTACAGGAAGGCATGGCGGTCGAGCACGCGCTGCAGGTCGGCGCGGATCGCCGACGGGTCGGTGTGCTCGGCCTTGCCGTCGGCATGGGCGCCGGCGTCGGCAGGCTCCAGCACCAGCATGACCTGGCCCTCGGCGACTTGCTCGCCGGAAGCGGTGCGCAGGTCGATCACGCGGCCCGCGTGCTCGGCCACGATGGCATGTTCCATCTTCATCGCATCGAGCACGGCCACGGTCTGGCCGGCCTTGACCAGGTCGTTCTCGCGCGCCAGTTCGATCACGCGTCCGTTCATGGACGCGCGCACCGCGCACAGGCCCTCGCCCAGTCGCTCCTCGAAGCTTGCCGTGCTGGAAGGTGCAGCCACCCTGGGGGCGCTGCCTCCTGCGAGGGCCTGCCGCGCCGCGTCCTGCGCCGCAATCTGCGCGGCGCGTTCCAGCAGGGCGGGCAGCGCGGCTTCCATATAGCGCGTATGCACGTGCTGGCTGGCAAAGTCGTCGCGCTCGGCCAGCGCCCGCAGCAGGTCGAGGTTGGTGACGATGCCGCCGATATTGAATTCCCCGAGCGCGCGCTGCAGGCGCCGCACTGCGTCAGCGAAGTTGTCGCTGGCCGAGGTGACGATCAGCTTGGCCAGCAGCGTGTCGTAATGCGCGGACGGTGCATAGCCGGTATAGCCGTGGGTGTCGACGCGCACGTCCGGCCCGGTGGGCGGATCGAAACGCTCCAGCCGCCCCTGTGCCGGACGTGCCAGCCCTTGCGCGTCGGTGGCCTCGGCATTCACGCGCACCTGGATGGCATAGCCGCGCACGCGCGGCGGGTGCTGCGGGTCCAGCCCCAGTTCCGCCAGGCGCCGGCCTTCGGCCAGCCCCAGCTGCACGGCCACCAGGTCCACGCCGGTGACCTGTTCGGTGACGGTGTGCTCGACCTGCAGGCGCGGGTTGGCTTCGATAAAGACAAAGGCCAGGGCCGCGCCATCGCGGCGCGCACCGTCCTCGGGCTCTTCGACCAGGAATTCAAACGTGCCCAGGCTGCGGTAGCGCGCTTCGCGCGCCAGCGTGCAGGCGGCATCGACAATGCGCCGGCGCAGCGCCGGATCGAGCGCCGGGCTGGGCGCGATCTCGACCACTTTCTGGAAGCGGCGTTGCAGCGTGCAGTCACGCTCGCCCAGTGCGATCACATGGTGGCCGTCGCCGGCGATCTGCACTTCGATATGGCGCGCGCGGGCCACCAGCCGTTCGGCGTAGATGGCATCGATGCCGAAGGCCGAGCGTGCTTCGGAGCGGCAGCGCGCATAGGCTTCGGGCAGCGCGTCGCGCTCGCGCACCACGCGCATGCCGCGCCCGCCGCCGCCGCCCACCGCCTTGAGCACCACGCCGGCGCCGTCCTGTTCGTCGAAGAATGCGGTCACCGCATCGAGCGTGGCGCCGCCCGCGGTGGCGGGCATCACCGGTATGCCGCAGCGCGCGGCCAGCGCCAGCGCGCGGCCCTTGTCGCCGAACAGGGCCAGCTGCTCGGGCTCGGGGCCGACAAAGATGATCTCCGCGGCTGCGCAAGCGCTGGCAAAGTCGGCGCGCTCGCTGAGAAAGCCATAGCCAGGGTGGATGGCGTCGCAGCCGGTGGCGCGCGCTGCGCTGATGATGGCGGGAATGTCGAGATAGGCAGCGGCCCCCTGGCCCTGCAGCGCGACAGCTTCGTCGGCCAGCAGGCGGTGCCGGCTGGCATCGTCGTCGGTGGCATAGACCGCCACGGTGGCGATGCCAAGGTCTCGTGCGGCGCGCTGCACGCGCAACGCGATCTCGCCACGATTGGCGATCAGGAGCTTCTTCACAAATGTCCCCTTCCATGCGAAGCGGCGTCGCGCAAGCAGCGTTGCGTGGCCGGCTTCTGTTTTTTGGTTTGTGATTCTGCGAGGTGGAATCTACGCGGCTCGTCCAGGGGTCACAAGCGCGATGCGCCAGAACCATGTATGACATGCCGCGCGTGCATAGCGCGCGAGCGAGGGGGAGGAGGGGTGCTGCCCGTTCTGTTCTGCATTGCAGAATCTCGGGCGGTGTGGCGGGTCGATCCAGAGGCCCGGCTGGCCTTGGATCGCTACCGATGGGACGCGCGGAACATGGCGTTACCGCGGGTTTGCCGCCCTCTCCCGCCAGCGGGAGAGGGGAACGGCAATGAGTGCCCTGCTTCAGCCGATGCGCATGCCCGGCACCGCGCCCTCGTGCGGTTCCAGGATATACAGGCCCGGCGTGGCCTTCTCATCCGCCGCAGACGCAGCCAGCACCATGCCTTCGGACACGCCGAACTTCATCTTGCGCGGGGCCAGGTTGGCCACCACCACGGTCAGCTTGCCGACCAGCTGCTCCGGCGTGTAGGCCGACTGGATGCCGGAGAACACATTGCGGGTGCGGCCTTCGCCCAGATCCAGCGTCAGCTGCAGCAGCTTGTTCGAACCTTCCACCTTCTGGCATTCGACGATCTTCGCGACGCGCAGGTCCACCTTGGCGAAGTCGTCGATGGTGATGGTGTCGGCGATCGGCTCGATCGCCGCGCCCGCGGCGGCCGGCGCCGCGGTTGCCTGCAGCGATTCGCGGTTGGCAGCCAGCAGCGCGTCGACCTGCTTGGCATCGACGCGCGTCATCAGGTGCTGGTAGGCCTGCACCGGGCTGGCGGCCGACAGCTGCTTGTCGATGGCACGCCAGTCCAACGGCTCGACGTTCAGGAAGCGCTCAACGCCGGCAGCCACGTTCGGCACCACCGGCTTCAGGTAGACCGTCAGCAGGCGGAAGGCTTCCAGCGAGACCGAGCACGCCGCATGCAGCGCCGCGCGCTTGTTTTCGTCCTTGGCCAGTTCCCACGGCTTCTCGGTGTCGACGAAGGCGTTGACCGCATCGGTCAGCTCCATCACCAGGCGCAACGCCTTGCTGTACTCGCGGGCTTCATAGAGGTGGGCGACCTGCGGTGCGGCCTGGCGCAGCTGTTCGAGCAGCGGGTGGGCCAGCGCGGCCTCGTCGACCTTGCCTTCGAAACGCTTGACCAGGAAGCCCGCGGCGCGGCTGGCGATATTGACGTACTTGCCGATCAGGTCGCTGTTCACGCGCGCAATGAAGTCATCGAGGTTCAGGTCGAGGTCTTCCATGCTCGCGTTGAGCTTGGCGGCGAAGTAGTAGCGCAGCCATTCCGGATTCATGCCGGTGTCGACATAGCTCTGCGCGGTGATGAAGGTGCCGCGCGACTTGCTCATCTTGGCGCCGTCCACGGTCAGGAAGCCGTGGGCGAACACATTGGTCGGGGTGCGGTAGCCCGAGAAGCGCAGCATCGCCGGCCAGAACAGCGTGTGGAAGTACAGGATGTCCTTGCCGATGAAGTGGTACTGCTCGGCGGTCGAATGCGGGCCGACCCAGGCGTCGAAGTCGATGCCCTTCTTCGCGGCCAGGTTCTGGAAGCTGGCGTAGTAGCCGATCGGGGCGTCCAGCCACACGTAGAAGTACTTGCCGGGCGCGCCGGGGATCTCGAAGCCGAAGTAGGGCGCATCGCGCGAGATGTCCCAGTCGGACAGGGTCGAGGCCTCGCCCTCGGCGCCCAGCCATTCCTGCATCTTGTTGGCGGCCTCGGGCTGGGCCAGGTCGGCCACCCATTCGCGCAGGAAGGTCTCGCAGCGCGGATCGGACAGCTTGAAGAAGTAATGGGCCGACGACTTGCGCACCGGCGTGGCGCCGGACACCACCGAATACGGGTTCTTCAGGTCGGTCGGCACATAGGTGGTGCCGCAGACCTCGCACGAGTCGCCGTACTGGTCCTTGGCGCCGCACTTGGGGCACTCGCCCTTGATGAAGCGGTCCGGCAGGAACATGTTCTTGACCGGGTCGAAGAACTGTTCGACCTCGCGCTCGGCGATCAGGTCCTCGGCCTTCAGGGCCAGGTAGATCTTTTCGCACAGCTCGCGGTTTTCTTCAGCGTCGGTGCTGTAGTAGTTGTCGAACGACACCAGGAAGCTGTCGAAGTCGC
Source organism: Cupriavidus sp. FW305-26 (assembly GCF_058787975.1). NCBI lineage: Bacteria > Pseudomonadati > Pseudomonadota > Betaproteobacteria > Burkholderiales > Burkholderiaceae > Cupriavidus > Cupriavidus sp. FW305-26. The sequence continues at coordinate 1,807 of NZ_JBYTAH010000086.1, read as the reverse complement.
GCTTGTGCTCGGTCCAGACGCGGTCTATCAGTGCCTTGGGTGTGATGCCTTCCTTCTCGGCGCGCAGCATGACCGGCGTGCCGTGGGTGTCGTCGGCGCCGACGTAGTAGACCTCGTTGCCCATCATGCGCTGGAAACGCACCCAGATATCGGTCTGGATGTATTCCACCAGGTGGCCGATATGGATCTGGCCGTTGGCATAAGGCAGGGCGGATGTGACGAGGATGCGACGTGCGGTCATAAACAGGAGCCGGTCAGGAGCGGGGAAATATCAGGGGGACGGCGCCAGCCAGGAAGGGAGGGCGCGTGCCGGGAAGGGGCTATTTTAGCAACTGGCCAGCGCCTGCGCGCCGGTTCCGCATGGCGGAATGGCGAAACCCACGGATCCGTTCGGCCAAAAAAAAAAGCGCCGGTCAGAACCGGCGCAGCTTTCCACAACGGAAAAGGAGGAGAAATCAGGTACCGCCCGGGAGGTCAGCCACCCATCGCGAGCCAGCAACGGTGGCAAGCGGCACCTGTTTCTATGACTGGGTCATCCTTGAATTGGTTTCAAAAAAATTTCGACGCGGCGATTTTGTGCCCGTCCGGCCTCAGTGCCGTTGTCCGCAACCGGCTGGGATTGCCCGCGCCCTTCGGCCGTCAGTCGGTTGCGTGCGACGCCGCGATCACCCAGGTAGCCGGCCACGCTCTGGGCGCGGCGCTGCGACAGCTGCATGTTGTAGTTGGGGTTGCCGGTGCTGTCGGTATGGCCCACCACGTTGGCGCTCACGTCCTGGTGCTGGCCCAGGGTCTGCGCGACCTGGTCGAGCACCGAGCGGAACGACGGCTTGATGGTGGCGCTGTCGGTATCGAAGGTAACCTGGCTGGGGATGTTGACCTTGAGCGTGCCATCCGGCTGCTCGGTGATCTGGGTGCCCGTGCCCGCGGTGTCCTTGTTCAGCTTGCCGCGGATGGCGTTCCAGTTGTAGCCGGTTGCGCCGCCGATGGCACCGCCCACTGCCGCGCCCACCAGCGTGCCGGTGGTATTGCCGCCGATCAGGTTGCCAAGCCCGGCGCCGACCGCGGCGCCCACGCCGGTGCCGACTGCCGTATGGGTTTGCTGTTCAGTGGCGCAACCTGCGGCCAGCAGCGTGGCAGCGGTGAGCGAGACAGTAACGAGCTTGATCTTCATGCTTTCTCCTTCTGATGTTCCCGTAAATGTTCTTGGTACCGCATCGCGATGGTAACGCCAAGGCTAGCGGCAGGTAACCCTTTGTACGCGTCGGGCCCGGCCGGCCCGGGCACCGCCTGCGGTGCCGGCGTACCGGGCCGTCCAACCGCACTACAATATGGATATGGCGGCGCGCGCACAAGTGCAAGCTTGTGAGATTTGTAAATGTCTGTAATCCCACACCCTATGCAGGGTATTGCGCGCGGATTTCCGGCGTTCATGGCCGGTGCTGCATACTTTGATACATTAGGCGCAGGCCATCATGCGCCAGTCCCCCCAAATCATCGAAGCGGAGTTTGTCTTGAGCGTCAGCACTGAGCAGGTCACCGAAGCCCTGCGCACCGTCATCGACCCCAATACGGGCAAGGACCTGGTGTCCACCCGCTCGGCCAGGAACATCCGCGTCGACGGCGGCGATGTCTCGCTGGAAGTCGAACTCGGCTACCCCGCGAAGAGCCAGTTCGATCCGATCCGCAAGCTGGTGGTTGCTGCGGTGCGGCAAGTGCCGGGCGTGAGCAATGTCAGCGTGGCCGTGACCATGAAGATCGTCGCGCACGCGGTGCAGCGCGGGGTCAAGCTGCTGCCGGGCGTGAAGAA
>NZ_JBYTAH010000085.1:0-27713 GCF_058787975.1 Cupriavidus sp. FW305-26 | reverse complement strand
TTTGGCGACAACCTGCCCAAGACGCGCTCGGGCAAGATCATGCGGCGCCTGCTGCGGTCGCTGGCCAAGGGCGAGGAGATCACGCAGGACACCTCGACGCTGGAGAATCCGGCTATCCTGGAGCAGCTCAAGCAGGCGCAGTGATCGTCTGGCTTCGGCCCGATCGAGCCCTTGAACCCGCCGCCGCGTTCCCGCGCGCCGGCGGGTTTGTTACGATAGCCCCCCACCGACCACGGACCGTCCCCAATGCCTGAAGCCCAGTCGCGCTTTCGCCGACGGTTGCTGCTGTACTACGGCCTGTTCACGCTAGGGTTGTTCGGCTTCGTCGGCATGATGGGGCTGCTTGAAAAGTCCAATGCCGATGCGCTGTGGCTCGGCTACGTCTTCCTCTTCATCACCATCGCGATCTATGCCTGCATCGGCCTGATCTGCCGCACCTCTGACCTGAACGAGTACTACGTTGCCTCGCGGCGCGTGCCGGCGCTGTTCAACGGCATGGCGATTGCCGCCGACTGGATGAGCGCGGCGTCCTTCATCGGCCTGGCCGGCATCCTGTTTGCCTCGGGCTACGAAGGGCTGGCCTATGTGATGGGCTGGACCGGCGGCTACTGCCTGGTGGCCTTCCTGCTGGCGCCGTACCTACGCAAGTACGGCGGCTACACCATTCCCGATTTCCTCGCGGCGCGCTACGGCAACGGCAAGCCCGGCGGCAACCTGCCAGTGCGCGCGATCGCGGTGCTGGCGGCCTCGCTCTGCTCCTTCGTCTACCTGGTTGCGCAGATCCAGGGCGTGGGGCTGGTGGTGACGCGCTTTATCGGCGTGGAGTTTGCCGTCGGCATCTTCTTCGGGCTGGCCGGCATCCTGGTGTGCTCGTTCCTGGGCGGCATGCGCGCGGTCACATGGACGCAGGTGGCGCAGTACATCATGATGATCGTCGCCTTCCTGGTCACGGTATCGATGATCGCGTGGAAGCATCACCACGAAGCGTTGCCGCAGCTCAGCTACGGCACGCTGCTGTCGCAACTCGACGCGCGCGAGCAGCAGCTGGAGCGCGAGCCGGCCGAGCAGGCCGTGCGCGAGTACTACCGGCAGCAGGCCATCCTGCTGCAGGAGCGCATCGCCCGGCTGCCCGATTCCTTTGCCCAGGAGCGCGACGCGCTCGACGCGCGGCTGCAGGACCTGCGCACGCGCAATGCCCCGCTGCGCGACATCAAGTCGCTGGAGCGCGAACGGCTGGAATTCCCGCGCGACCCCGCGGCGGCACAGCAGCAGTGGAACCAGCAGCGGGCAGACGCACTGGCCCGCAGCCGCCATTCGCTGTCATCGACCGAACCCTATCCCGCGGCATCGGAGCAGGAGCGCAAGACCAAGCGGCTGAATTTTGTCCTGCTGGTGTTCTGCCTGATGGTCGGCACCGCCAGCCTGCCGCACATCCTGACGCGGCTCTACACCACCCCGTCGGTCAAGGAAACGCGCAACTCCGTGGCCTGGGCCGTGTTCTTCATCGCCTTGCTGTACGTGTCCGCGCCCACGCTGGCAGCGTTGGTCAAATTCGAGTTCTTCCAGCACCTGGTGGGAACCCCCTACGCCGAATTGCCGCAGTGGGTGGTGCAATGGCGCAAGGTCGATCCACCCGTGTTCGGCATCCGCGATGTCAACGGCGACGGCATCGTGCAATGGGCCGAGATCCTGCTCCAGCCCGACATGATCGTGCTGGCCGCCCCGGAAATCGCCGGCCTGCCATATGTGATCTCCGGCCTGATCGCCGCCGGCGCCCTGGCCGCGGCGCTGTCCACCGCCGACGGCCTGTTGCTGACCATCGCCAATGCGCTCTCGCACGACGTCTTCTATCACATGGTCGACCGCCAGGCGAGCCACCAGCGGCGCGTCACCACCGCCAAGATCGTGTTGCTGGGCGTGGCGCTTTTTGCCTCCTACGTCACATCGCTGCGCCCCGGCAATATCCTCTTCCTGGTCGGCGCCGCGTTCTCGCTGGCCGCCTCCAGCTTCTTTCCGGTGCTGGTCCTCGGCATCTTCTGGCGCCGCACCACCGCCGCCGGCGCAGTCGCCGGCATGGCCGCCGGGCTGGGCGTGGCGGTCTACTACATCATCGTCAACTACCCGTTCTTCACCCGCATGACCGGCATCTTCGGCAACCGCTGGTTCGGCGTCGACCCGATCGCCTCCGGCGCCTTCGGTGTGCCGGCGGGCTTCGCCGTGGCCATCATCGTCAGCCTGCTGACGCCACGCAATGCACCGGTGATCGACCGGCTGGTGAGCTACCTGCGCAAGGGGTAGGGCGGATGGGGTTGTCAAGTAAGGGGGGATACGGCGACGAGGCACTGGATTCGCCAGGCAACTCTGCTATAATATCGGACTTCCCGGAGAGATGGATGAGTGGTTTAAGTCGCACGCCTGGAAAGCGTGTATAGGTTAACAGCCTATCGGGGGTTCGAATCCCCCTCTCTCCGCCAGAACACTATGCAAAGCAAAGCCGCCCGCCTGGGCGGCTTTTTTTGTTTCCAGTCTCTGGTGGCTTCGTATGCCTGAAGAGCTCAAAGAAAAGCCCTCGGCCAGGGTAGGCGAGGGCTGAAGTAGTAGTGGGCGAGTCGCGGGATCGCCCGTGAGCGATGGTCGTATAGGACCTTGTATCGCGCATCCCTCTAAATAGAGGTGTTGCCGCAAGGCGACATGGCTATGCCAGCCATCTCGGCGCCGGATTGGCTGAGCGTGCCAAGCCAGTCGTTCTGTCCGCCAAGTTTTAGTGTCCATGAGAGGGCTTCCGCCATGTACCCGGTGCCCGGTATCCTCCCGGCCATGACCAAACTCACCTTCCAACTCGAAATCCGCCCCGCCTTGCCCGCAGACGCGCAAGCGGTGGAAGCCATCCTGACCGACACCTACCTCGGCACCTGGAAGCCGCAATTGACAGCCGCCGCGGCAGCTGCTTTTGAACGGCAAGGCAAGACCCGAAGCTACGTCGAAGCGCGCCTGCAAGCATTCCGCGTAGCCTGCGTGGATGGCGTGCCCGCGGCCATGGTGGATTGGGAGAACAACTTTATCTGGGCCCTGCATGTCGGGCGAACATGGCAACGCATGGGGCTGGGCGGGGCGCTGCTGGCCCATGCCGAAGGCGAGATTGCCCGCGCCGGGCATTGCGAGGCGAGGCTGGAGACGGACACATTCAACGTGCAAAGCCGCTCGTTCTACCGGCGCCATGGTTATGCCGAGATCGATTTCTATCCCGACGAAAGCTGGGACAGCGGCTTTACCACTGTGCTGCTGTCGAAAGCGCTGCCGCCAGCCTGAGCCTGCGCGCCGGCGCCGGCTTGGCACGGGTAGCCAACCTCATGCGCAAATTGCATGAACCTGTGTGCCTGCCCGTGAAAGAATCAGGCATCTATTTCGAATCTATGGCACTTGCCCCCATGTCCGAACCCATCGTTCACCTCAACGGCACCCTGACCCCTCTCTCCGAAGCCCGCATCCCCGTCCTCGACCGCGGCTTCATCTTTGGCGATGGCATCTACGAAGTCATCCCTTACTACAACGGCAAGCCATTCCGCGCGGACCAGCATCTGGCCCGCCTGCACCGCAGCCTGGAGGGCATCGGGATTCCCGATCCATACAGCGCCGGGCAGTGGCTGGAGCTGGTCGGCGAGGTGGTCGAGGCCAACGGCCTGTCGGACCAGCTGGTCTACATCCAGGTGTCGCGCGGCGTCGCCAAGCGCACGCATGCGTTTCCGAAGGAGGTCGTGCCGACGGTGCTGATCATGACCAACCCGATGGCGTTGCCGTCGGCGCAGATGCTTGAGCAGGGCGTGGCGTGCGTGACGATGGAGGACCGGCGCTGGCTGAACTGCCAGATCAAGTCGACGTCGCTGCTGGGCAACGTGCTGGCGGCGCAGCATGCGGTGGAGCACGGCGTGATCGAGGCGATCCAGTTCCGGGATGGCTGGCTGACCGAGGCGTCGGCGTCCAATGTGTGGGTGGTGCGCGATGGCCGCGTGATGGCGCCGCCCAAGGACAACCTGATCCTGGAAGGCATCCGCTATGGGTTCATGGAAGAGGTCTGTGCCGCGCTGGGGATTGCGCTGGAGGCGCGCCGCATTGCGAAGGAAGAGGTGTTCGCCGCCGATGAGGTGATGCTGTCGTCGGCCAGCAAGGAGCTGCTGCCGGTGGTGACCATCGATGGCCGCGCCATCGGCAAGGGGGTGCCGGGGCCGGTCTTTGGCCGGCTTTACGCTGCGTACCAGGCTGCCAAGGCTGCGCTTTGAGCTGATTTGCGTGCGTGCTAGGATGCCTCGGGATCGATCGAGGAGTCAGCCATGGCCAAGCGTGAGCGTGGCCGGCGTGCCCTGCAGGACGAGGTGAGCCGGCGCATCCAGCAAATCTATGAAATCGGCGAGGACGGCGCCAAGGTCCGGGTGCCGGCGCCTGTGCCGCACGCGCGCGATGCGCGCGGGCGCAACTGGAATATGACGGGCTTCGGCAATGCGTCCGGCTACGAGGCCAGCATCCGCGCGGTGGTCGACAAGGTGCGCGACGAGTTCGACCTGAGCGACGCGCCGGAGAACCGCGCGCCCAATCCGTTCGGGGACTGAAGCGCCGGCCGTCGTCCTACTCGACCGATACGACGATGGCGACGCGCCGGTTCTCGCTGCGTCCGGCGGCGGTGCGGTTGTCGGCCACTGGGCGGCTCTTGCCCCGTCCGCGAACTTCGATGTTTTCCGGCGCAAAGCCGGCGCCCGCCAGCAGCCTTGCCACCGCTTCGGCGCGCCGCACTGACAGCGACTGGTTGTATTCGGCCGAGCCCGCGTCGTCGGTGTGGCCATCCACGCGCAGGCGCTCGATGCCCGCGCCCTTCAGCGCCCGCCCGAGGCGCTGCACATTGGCGGCGCGCTCAGCGTCGATCAGGTCCTCATTGAATCCGAACAGCAGCTTGTCTGACAAGCCGAGTTCCCAGCCTTCATCGGTCAGGGCGAAGCCTTCCTGCTTCAGCACCGCGACCTGGGCCGGAGACAGCCCGGTGGCGGGCGGCGCGGTCTGGCAGCCGGCCAGCGACAGCCCCGCCAGCACGACGGCGGCGAGCCAGAGTTTCCACAGGGACTTCCAGCAGGGCGGGGTCAGGCGTTCGGGCATGCGGGTTCTCATTGCGTGACGTCCAGGCGCGGCTCGGCGCTTTGCCAGGTGCCGCCGGAGCGCCGCTTGGCGCCGTACATGGCGGCGTCGGCCGCGTGCAGCAGCGCCTGGCTGCCTTGCGCGTGGACAGGGAAGACGGCCAGGCCGATGCTGAGCGACGCCTGCACCGTGCTGCCGTCGGGCAGGTCGATCGGGGCGGACATCGCCTGCAGGATATGCTCGGCGATATGGATGGCGTCGCGCGGCGCGCGCAGCGCTGCGGCCAGCACGGCGAATTCGTCGCCGCCGATGCGTGCCACGGTGTCGCCGGCGCGCAGGCTGGCGCGGATGCGCTGGGCCACGGCCACCAGCACGGCATCGCCGGCGGCATGGCCGTGGCGGTCGTTGATGTTCTTGAAATCGTCACTGTCCAGGTACAGCACGGCCGCGTATTCGTCGTTGGCAGCGGCATGGCGCACAGCGTGCTCCAGCGCTTCGACGAAGGCGGCGCGGTTGAGCAGGCCGGTCAGCGCATCGTGGTTGGCGCGGTGGGCGAGCGAGCGGTTCTCGTGCTGCATCTGGTTCTGCCAGGTCTGCAGTTCGTCCAGCAGGCCGTTGAAGTCCTCGCTGAGGGCATTGAGTTCCGCGATGCTGGCCGGCGGCGTGCGCTGCGCGAAATCGCGCTTGGAACGCACCGCGTGCGCCACGCGCATCAGGTTGCGCAGCGGCTCGACGATCTGCACCAGCAGCCGGCTGGCCAGGTAGTGGGCGCCGACGGCGGTCAGCAGCAGGCAGCCAAGCAGGCCGAGCGCGCCGCGCAGCAGGAAATGCAGCAGGTTGCGGGGATCGCCACTGACGCGCAGCATGCCGACCTGTTGCGTCTGGTGCAGGATCGGTTGTTCCACGACCCCCATGCTCAGCCACTCGCTCAGCACGTGGCGCAAGCCGGTCAGTGGCGCCTGGCCGGGGCGCTGCCATTCGGCCAGCACGTGGTTGCCGTGGTCGTAGACGGTGGCGCGCGCGATGTCCTCGGACGCGGCGATGGCCGCCAGTGTCTCGCCGGTGGCCGCCTGGTCGCGGAATACGACCGGCGCCTCCAGGGTGTAGGCGATCGAGCGGGCCACCAGCCGCACGTTGTGGTCGGCATAGACGCGCAGTGCGGTCAGGCCCAGGGCGGTCAGCGATACCCCGGCAGTAAATACCGCGATCAGCGCCACGCCCAGGTGGATCCGGCGCAGCACGCTGTAGAGGGTGGGGCGGGCGCCGTTGCCGCGCGCCGGCTGGTGGGCGCTCATGACGGCGCTCCCTTGCGGCGGCCCAGCTGCAGCACGCCGGGGTGCACGTGCACGCCGCTGCGGGCGAGCGTGTCGAGGTTGACGCGGAACGAGACCTGCTGGTCGCGGATGTTCAGGCAGAACATGCTGCCGACCTCGCACTCGAAGTCTTCCTCGGCGATCACCAGCACAGGGCGGCCGGTCAGCTCGCCCGACAGCCGCTTGCGGCGGGCTTCGTTCATGGCGCCGATGTAGAGGGCATCGCAGGCCGGATGCAGCATGTCGGCCAGCACGTCGACCTGGCGCGCGCGCACCGGGCGGCCGTTGGCGAGCGTGCCGCCTTCCATCAGCCGCGCGGAGTAGCGGCTGGTGCTGTCCACGCACAGCCGCACCGGGTCGCGCTCAACCGGCCAGCGTGCATACCCCAGCAGGCTGAAGACCACGCGCGCGACCAGGTCGGTGCGCTGCGGCGCGGGCTGCGCCGTCACCGCCGGCGGCAGCATGGCCGGCAGCACCGCCAGCGTCACGGCGAGCAGGGCCGGCAGGGCGCGGCGCAGCAGCGGTGGACGTCGGGTGGAATCGGCACTGGGAAGGGCGCTGGCTGGGGCAGGAGCCATGGTCTGGGAAAGGAGGTTCGGTACGGCCTGTATGGATGGTGGGCTGGCCGCAGCCGCGGTTATTGTCCGGGGGCGGGTTCCGGGCGGTCAAGCGTCCGGCACGGGCGGAATCCGCCCCGGAACCCGCTTGTGCGGGCATGCTTGCGTGGGGCCCGTTTGCGACGCGGCGTGATACGGAATGTTTAACGGTTTTGGGTCGTTTTCCTGAAGTCAGGCGGGAACGCGCGCAGCGCTTCGCCGTGGCGGGCACAACACTTAGAATGGGTCCATCGTCCCCAACGCGCGCCTCGCCGCCGCATGCCGCCATGATTGCCGACCCGCTTTTCCGCTTCCTGCACGTTGCCGGCGTTGCCGTCTGGGTGGGCGGCATGTTCTTCGCCTACCTGTGCCTGCGGCCGGTGGCCGGCACCGTGCTGGAACCGCCGCCGCGGCTGCGGCTCTGGCGCGGCGTGTTTGCCCGCTTCTTCCCGTGGGTATGGGCGGCGGTGATCGCGATCCTGCTGAGCGGTGCGGCGATGATGGCGGCAGTGGGCATGTCCGCTGCCCCACGCAACTGGCACCTGATGATGGGCGTCGGCCTCGTCATGACGGTGATTTTCTGCTACGTGTGGTTTGGGCCGTATCGCGTGCTGGGCCGGGCCGTGGATGCCCAGGACTGGCCGGCCGCCGGTGCCGCGCTGAACCGCATCCGGCAGGCGGTGGCGACCAACCTGGTGCTCGGGCTGGTCAATATCGCCGTGGCCACGCTGGGGCGCTGGCTGGCCTGAGCGGCCCGATGCCCCGGCATGGCCCTGCATCGTCGCGTCACCACCTGGCAATGGGAGAGCCGTTATGCGCGTCATCGCATGTCTTGCCGTCCTTGGCCTTGCAATGGCGGGCGCACCGGCCCGCGCCGAGCAAGGCAATGGCCTGAGCGCTGAATATGAACGCTGCATGGCCAAGGCCATTTCGACTGCCGACATCCTCGGCTGCGCTGCGGTCGAAACACGGGTCCAGGACGTGGCGCTGAACAGCGCCTATCAAGGCTTGCTGCGGCGGCTGGAAGCGCCGCGCACCGGCCAGTTGCGGGTGGCGCAGCGTGCCTGGCTGGAATTCCGCCAGGCCAATTGCGCCTATGTGGCCAATCCGGCCGGCGGCACGGCCGCGCGCGTGGCCGGAGCGACCTGCATGGCCCGCATGAGCGCCGCGCGGGTGCGCGAATTGCGTGACTTCGCCACCGAGGCCGCCGCCCGGTGAGTGGGCGAGCCATGTGCTAGAGTTCCCAGACACCTGTGCTGCGGCACGTCTCACCAGGAGATGGATCATGGCAAGTGAATCGCGGAACAACCTGAAGGCCTTTGTGCAAACGGCGCCCCAGGCGGGGCGCTATGTGTGGGTCATCGCGCTGGTGGACTTTGGCGCGCAGCAGATCCGGCGCGCCATCGTTTCGGACGACACCTTCACCACCTCGGATGCCGCGCGGGTAGCGGGCGAGGCCCAGCTCAAGGCGATGGCCGAAGACCACTAGGCTGGGCCAGTGTTGCGCGCCGGCATCTTTGTGATCAACGGATACCGTTTCTTACATTGCGCCGGGATCGGTGCGCGCTAGACTGTGGGCATGTTCCTCCACAAGAAAGGACTCCCATGACACATCGCGCGCTCCGGCCGGCCAAGGTCCTCCTGCTGGCGGCCCTGCTGGGTTCCGGCCTGACGTTCAGTGCGGCGTCGATGGCCCAGGTGTCGGTCAATATTGCCATCGGCGTACCACCGCCGGCCCCGATCTACGAGGTCGTGCCCGCACCGCGCTCCGGCTATGTCTGGATGCCGGGCTACTGGGACTGGGATGATCACCACCACAAGCACGCCTGGAAGAAGGGGCGCTGGGAACGTGAACGCCCCGGCTATATCTATGAGTCGCCGCGCTGGATCCAGTCGCGCGACGGCTGGGTGCTGGTGCCGGGTCGCTGGGACCAGGGCGGGTACAAGGACAAGGGGCAGAAGGATAAGGGCCACAAGGACAAGGGCTATCACTGCCCACCCGGCCACGCCAAGAAGGGCGAGTGCTGAGGTGCCGGCCACCGGGCGCAGCACGGTGACGCCGGGTGGCCTTGCCATGCTACGATCGCCGCCATGACAACCGCGCCCACGCGGCACATCGGCGGCGGATACCGGAGGTAGCAATGGCAAAGCACGTTTTCACGCGCGCGCAGTATCTCGACATCCTCAATGACAGCCTGCGCAAGCATCCCGGCTGGCAGCCCGGCATGGCCTTTGTGTTCCTGCCGCCTGGCGCCGATGCCAGCCAGGCCACGGCCGTGGGCTGCACCGGGCCGATGGAGGCCATTCCTGTCTATGCGGAAATCCAGCGGGTGGCTGCCGAACTGATCGAAGTCGGCAACGAATAGCGGCGCCGGTCGCGTTGCGGCCGGTGGGTGCCGCGAGTGCGTACAATACCGGCCTCTACAGACTTTCGGATAATGCCGTGAAGAAAACGGACCTGGAAAAAAACAAGGGCCTGAAGATCGCCAACAGCCTGAAGCAGGCTTCGGCGGGCCGGGGTATTCCCGGCGGCGCTGCGCGCCCGGACCGGCGCGAACAGCGCCGGCTGGACCAGGAGCAAGGTCTGGTGCCCTTTGCGTGCAAGCTGGACGGCACGCTGGTCAAGCGCCTGCAAGCGCTTGCCGTGGATCACCCGGGTGGCATGACCGGGCTGCTCAATGAGCTGCTGGCGGGCGCGTTGCCGCCGGAGCAGGGCCAGAGCTGAATATGGTGGCCGCGCCCGCGGCCACCTGCCTGACCCCATCAGGTCGCGAGCGGGTCAGTCCTCTTCGTCGTCAAGGAATTCGCGGCGCAGCATCCAGTTGGCGATGGCTTCGTCGCAGATGCGCTTGAATTTCTGCTTGTCCGGCATCCTGTCGAACAGCTGGAAATTGACCAGCGCCATGCCGGCATCGGTGATATAGAACATCCGGCTCGGATCGTCTTCATGGACGATGCGGCCATCGATGGCGTCTTCCTCGCTTTCCGCCGGCATGTCTTCTAGCTCGACCACGCGGCAGGTGAAGCGCGGGCTGCGGGTATGGGTCAGATACTCGAACTCGTCGTGCATGACCTCGCCGCCTTTGCCTGCGATAACGGCGAAGCCCCAGATAAAGCGGGGCATCGGCAGATCGGACAGATCTTCAATCTCGTCCATGGTGTTCTCCCTGATTCAATCCCCGCATTATCGCCCGGAACGCCGCCACCTCAAACGTTGACGTGGCGCTTAGGGCTTTGCCTGGCAGTTGGCCAGCGCCGGCGCGGCGTTTTCGGCCTGCATCAGGTCGCGCAGCGTGCCTTCCTCGCCCTTGGTCCACCATTCGTAGCGGCCGCCGACATAGCGCGCGCCGGAGGCCGACACGGTGCTGACCGCCAGCACGGGCTTGCCATCGATGCGGAACACCGCCGCCTGGTTGTCCGGACTGTTGAAATAGCGCACGGAAAGCGTCTTGCCGCCGTCGCACTGGTAGCGCACGGTGCGCACGTCCGGGAAGCGCAAGCCGTCGATGCCGGGCGCACGGGCGGCGTGTGCCGCGGCGCATGCGCCGAGGGTTGCGAGCAGGGCCACGGCGCGGGCGCAGGACAGGATCGGGCGAGTGGTCATGGCTTTGCCTTGGTCGATGGGTGGATTGTCAGCCAGTTGAGAGGGGCGGCGCCGGCGTCCGGGTCAGCCGAGCATGTAGCCGGCGGCGAGCGTGCGGAAACTCTCGATTTCGCGCGCCTGCCAGGCCTCGTCCTCGCCGAGTTCCTCGGCCAGGATAGCGGCCACGGCCGGCGCGGCGTCCACGGCGGCGCGCGCGTCCAGGAACAGCGCGCGGTTGCGGCGGGCCAGCACGTCCTCGACCCGGCGCGCCAGTTCGTGCCGGGCCGCAAAGCGCACGTGCGCTTCGGTCAGGCCTGACGCCGGTGCCAGCATGCGGTCATATCCGGGCAGCGCGCGCAGCAGGTCCAGCTCATTGCCGTAGTAGCGGTCCGGCGAGCCTGAATCCGGCGGCGGCAGCCCGGCCGGCAGCCCCGCCGCGCCGTGCAGGGGCAGCTCGGCGGTCACGCACGGGGCCGCGCGCACCATCTGGCGCTGGATCGCGGTCTCGATCACGTCTTCAGCCATCTTGCGGTAAGTGGTCCACTTGCCGCCGGTGACGGTGATCAGCCCGGCCTTGGACACCAGGATCGTATGCTCGCGCGACAGCGACGCGGTAGAGGCCTCGCCGGTGGCCCGCACCAGCGGCCGCAGGCCGGCCCAGACACTGGTGACGTCGGCGCGGGTCGGGTCCCTGGCGAGGTAGCGCGACGCGGTTTCCAGGATGAAGTCGACGTCGTCGGCGCCGGCGTCTGGTTCCAGCGGCAGGTCGCGGCGCGGGGTGTCGGTGGTGCCGACGATGGTGTGGCCGTTCCAGGGCACCACGAACAGCACCCGGCCGTCGTCGGTCTTGGGGATCAGGATGGCGCGCTCGCCCGGCAGGAAGCTGCGCGGCAGCGTCAGGTGCACGCCCTGGCTGGGCGCGACCATGGCGCGCGCGTGGCCGTCTTCCATCTGCCGGATCGCATCGACCCACACGCCGGTGGCGTTGATCACGCAGTCGGCGCGCAGGTGGAAGGTGGCGTCGCCCAGCACATCCTGCACGGTCACGCCGCTGATCACGCCGCCTTGCTGGCTCAGGCCCGTCACGCGCATGTAGTTGAGCGCGGTGCCGCCCACGTCGAACAGCGTGCGCATCAGCGCCACCGCCAGCCGCGCATCGTCGAACTGGCCGTCGAAATACAGGTTGCCGCCGCGCAGCGGACGCCCGCCGACGTGCTCGGCCAGGTTGGGCGCCGCGGCTAGCACCTCGCGGTGGTTCAGCCAGCGGCTGCCGGCCAGGTTGAGGTCGCCGGCCAGCATGTCGTAGACCTTGAGGCCGATGCCATAGAAGGGCTGGTCGAACAGCTGGTAGGCCGGCACCACGAAGCCCAGCGGCCACACCAGGTGCGGCGCGTTGCGCGCCAGCAGGCCGCGCTCGTGCAGGGCCTCGCGCACCAGGCTGATATTGCCCTGGGCCAGGTAGCGCACGCCGCCATGCACCAGCTTGGTGGCCTTGCTGGAGGTGCCCTTGGCAAAATCCGCGGCTTCGACCAGCAGCGTGCGGTAGCCGCGCGAGGCGGCGTCGACTGCGGTGCCCAGGCCGGTGGCGCCGCCGCCGATGACGATCACATCCCAGCGCGGCTCGCGCTCCAGGGTGGCGAGCAGGGCGGCGCGGTCGGGGGGCTGGATCGGGGTGGAGACTCTCTGCATGACGCTTTTCTTGGGGGTGTGTTCGGGGTGGGCCGGCGCTCAGGCGTGGCTGCCGCTGGCTTCGTCCTCGCGCGCCCAGTCGCGCGCGCGGTCGACTGCGCGATGCCAGCGCGCCAGCCGGTGGCCGCGCGCGTCAGCCGACAGGTTCGGCTCAAAGCGCCGCTCCACCTGCCATTGCTGCGCGATCTCCGCCGGATCGCTCCAGTAACCGGTGGCCAGTCCCGCCAGGTAGGCGGCGCCCAGCGCGGTGGTTTCGGTCACGCGCGGGCGGACCACCGGGGTGCCGAGCAGGTCGGCCTGCATCTGCATCAGCAGGTCGCTGCGCGAGGCGCCACCGTCCACGCGCAGTTCGGCCAGCGAGATGCCGGCATCCTTCTGCATGGCTTCCAGCACGTCGACGCTCTGCAGCGCGACCGATTCCAGCGCCGCGCGCGCGATCTGCGGCCGGCCGGTGCCGCGCGTCATGCCAACCAGCGTGCCGCGTGCAAACGGGTCCCAGTGCGGCGCGCCCAGGCCGGCAAAGGCGGGCACCAGCACCACGCCGCCGGTGTCGTCGCACTGGCGCGCCAGCGGCTCGACCTCGGGAGCGCTATTGATGATCTTGAGGCCGTCGCGCAGCCACTGGATGGTGGCGCCGCCCATGAACACGCCGCCTTCCAGGCAATATTGCGTCTGGCCGCGGATCTGCCAGCCGATCGTGGTCAGCAGCCGGTTGTGCGACGTGACCGGCTGCGAGCCGGTATTCATCAGCAGGAAGCAGCCGGTGCCGTAGGTGTTCTTGGCCATGCCCGGCGACAGGCAGGCCTGGCCGAAGGTGGCGGCCTGCTGGTCGCCGGCGATGCCGGCAATGGGGATCTGCATGCCGAACAGCCGCGCCGAGGTGCGCGCCACCTCGCCGCTGGACGCCACCACCTCGGGCAGCAGCGCGTGCGGGATGTCCAGCAGCGCCAGCAGCGCATCGTCCCACTCGAAGTTGTGGATATTGAACAGCATGGTGCGCGAGGCATTTGACACATCGGTGACATGGCGCGCGCCGTCGGTCAACTGCCAGATCAGCCAGCTGTCGACGGTGCCGAAGGCCAGCTCGCCGCGCTGGGCGCGTTCGCGCGCGCCTTCGATGTTGTCGAGCATCCAGCGCAGCTTGGTGCCGGAGAAGTAGGCATCGATGATCAGGCCGGTCTTGTCGCGGAACAGCTCGCCGTGGCCGGCGGCCTGCAGCGCCTCGCACATGGGCGCGGTGCGGCGGTCCTGCCAGACCAGCGCGCGCCCGACCGGCTCGCCGGTCTTGCGGTCCCACAGCACAGTGGTCTCGCGCTGGTTGGTGATGCCGATGGCGCGCACCTGCGCGGCCGAGATGCCGGCATCGGACAGCACCGCGTGCGCCACCGCCAGCTGCGATTGCCAGATCTCGTAGGGGTCGTGCTCGACATGGCCGGGATGTGGGTAATATTGGCGGAACTCGCGCTGCGCGAGCCGCACCACATTGCCGGCATGGTCGAACAGGATGGCCCGCGAGCTGCTGGTGCCCTGGTCGAGCGCCAGCACATATTGCGGCTCGGTGGGAAGCTGGGACGATGCAGGGCGCTGGGCCTGCGCGGCTGGCTGGTTCATGCGTTCAATCCTGACAATGACAAATCACGCCGGCCCGGCCGGCGCATGGATTCCTGATGGCTGAAACGTCTTCCTTGCCGCCCGCGGACGCCGCGGGCAACTTCGCCGCCGATCCCGCCGCGCAGATCGCCGCCTCGCTGGCGGCGCGCAGCGGCTTCGACGCCGCCGCCAAGCTGCGCCTGATGGCGGCAGGCCAGCAGGTTGGCTGGCTGCCGCGTGCCCATGCGGCAATCTTGCGCGGCATGGGCGCCATCCTCGGCCCGGACGAGCGCCTGGCCGATGGCACCACGGCGGCAGAACTGCTGCCCGGGCGCAATGACTTCGACGCGCGCAGCGCCGCGCTGCAGGCGCTGGCCCGCCAGCTGGCCGATGTCGGCCATGTGCGCGGCTGGCGTGACGAACTGTTCGCGGTCACCCCTGCGCAGGACGCGCCCGCACTTGCCGTGGTGGAGCGCGCGGCGGCGCGCTTTCTCGGGCTGCTGACCTTTGCCTCGCACATGAACGGCATTGTGGATGGCGATGTCGACGGCGGTCCCGCCCTGTGGATCTCGCGGCGCAGCCCGGCCAAGTCGGTCGACCCCGGCATGTGGGACAACCTGGTCGCCGGCGGCATGCCGCACGGCAGCGATCCGCTGGCGACGCTGGTGCGCGAATGCGAGGAAGAATCCGGCATCCCGCCCGCGCTGGCGCAGGGCGCGCAGGCCCACGGCATGATCGAGGTGCTGCGCGACCTGCCCGAAGGCGTACAGTGGGAGCAGGTCTACGTCTACGACCTGCTGCTGCCGCCCGGCTTCACGCCGCGCAACCAGGATGGCGAGGTCAGCGAGCACCGGCGCGTCGATGTGGCCGCATTGCTTGCTATCATGTCGGCCGGCGCCATGACGGTTGATGCGACACTGGTGACGCTGGATGCCCTTGGGCGGCGCGGCTGGCTCGGTCCTGACCATCGCGCCTGAGCCGTCGCCGCGGGTTCCGCCTGTGCCGGTCTTGCCGACCGCGCTGACCTGATTTTTCCGGCCTTGCGCCGCGCCACTCCGACAGAACAACACACCATGAGCAACACCGGATTCATCCTGACCCTCTCGTGCCCCGACCAGCCGGGCATTGTCCATGCCGTCTCGGGCCTGCTGTTCCAGCACGGCTGCAATATCGTCGATTCCGACCAGTACGGTGACGAGTACGCCGGCCGCTTCTTCATGCGCGTGCATTTCACGCCGGCCGCCGGCGGCCCGGACCTGGACACGCTGAAGGCCGCGTTCGCGCCGGTGGGCGACCAGTTCGGCATGCAGTGGGAGCTGAACGACGCCGCGGTCAAGCCGCGCGTGATGATCATGGTGTCCAAGATCGGCCACTGCCTGAACGACCTGCTGTTCCGCGCCAAGGTGGGCGGCCTGCCGGTCGAGATCGCGGCCATCGTCTCGAACCACCGCGACTTCTACCAGCTGGCGGCATCGTATGACGTGCCGTTCTTCCACCTGCCGCTGATGAACGCCTCGGCCGAGCAGAAGGCAGCGCAGGAAGCGCGCGTGTTCGACGTGGTGCAGGAGCAGAAGATCGACCTGGTGGTGCTGGCGCGCTACATGCAGGTGCTGTCCGATGACCTGTGCCGCAAGCTGGCCGGCCGCGCGATCAATATCCACCACTCGTTCCTGCCCAGCTTCAAGGGCGCCAAGCCGTACTACCAGGCGCATGAGCGCGGCGTGAAGCTGATCGGCGCGACCGCGCACTATGTCACCGCCGACCTGGACGAAGGCCCGATCATCGAGCAGGAGATCGAGCGCGTGGACCACAGCATGGACCCGGAGCAACTGACCGCCGTCGGCCGCGACGTGGAATGCGTGGCACTGGCGCGCGCGGTCAAGTGGCATGCCGAACACCGTATCCTGCTGAACGGCCACAAGACCGTGGTGTTCAAGTAATTCTCTGCCCGACCCTCGGTGTTCTCCCCTCTCCCGCTTGCGGGAGAGGGGCCGGGGGAGAGGGCTGGCCTGTCGCAAGAGCGAGGCGCCGGGCATCACCGCCAGCAAGGCAGCCTCAAGCCGGTCCCCGGCGCGCTCACTCCCGCTCCGCCACCACACACTTCACCCCACTGTCGGCCACGATCTGGTCGAACGGCGCTGCCAGCGGCTCGTCGGTAAAGAGCCGGTCGACCTGCGACACATGCGCCAGCTCCACCATCGCCTGGCGATTGAACTTGCTGGCATCCGCCGCCAGCCACACCTCGCGTGAATGCTCGATGATGGTCCGCGCCACCTTGACCTCGCGGAAATCGTAGTCGCGCAGCGTGCCGTCGGTCTCGATGCCCGAGATGCCGATCAGCCCGATATCCACCTTGAACTGGCGGATGAACTCCACCGTGGCCTCGCCCACGATGCCGCGGTCGCGTGAGCGCAGCACGCCGCCGGCGACGATGACCTCGCAATCGGGGTTGTCGGCAAGGATATTGGCCACGTTCAGGTTGTTGGTGATCACGCGCAGCCCGCGGTGGTGCATCAGTTCGCGCGCTATCTCTTCCACCGTGGTGCCGATGTTCAGGATCAGCGAGCAGCCTTCGGGCACCGCAGCGGCCACCGCGCGCGCGATGCGCGCCTTGCCCTCGGCGTTGAGCACCTGCCGCTGCCGGTAGGCGATGTTCTCGGTGGTGGAGCCCTCCACCCGCACCCCGCCATGGAAGCGCGCCAGCATGCCGTTCCCGGCCAGCAGGTTGACATCGCGGCGCACCGTCTGGAGCGTGACGCCGAATTTGCGCGCAAGTTCGTCGATGGAGGCAAAGCCCTGGGTGCGGACTTCTTCGAGCAGGGCCGTCTGGCGGGGATTCAGGGTCATGCCGGGATTCTAGTTCAAACAGAAACGAAAACAAATGATGCAGTGCACTATTGTTTTGCGTTCGTTTTGTTGCTAAAACGAACGTCAAGCCAAGACTTTTGTGCCTGCATCGCGCGCCAAAGCTGTGCTGCGGGAAGCATATCGAACATGGAGACCGGATGCAGCTACGTTTGGAAGGCGTCGCACAGCAGGCAGGTTCGCAGGCGTATCTCTTTCCGATGACGCTCGCGCCGGTTCCGGGCGCGGTGACCATCCTGCTGGGCGCGACGCAGGCGGGCAAGACCTCGCTGATGCGGCTGATGGCCGGGCTGGACCGGCCCAGCGCCGGCCGCGTGCTGGTCGACGGCCAAGACGTGACCGGCATGCCGGTGCGCGAGCGCAATGTATCGATGGTCTACCAGCAGTTCATCAACTACCCGTCGCTCAAGGTCTTCGACAACATCGCCTCGCCGCTGCGGCTGCTGCGCAAGGCGCCGGCCGCAGAGATTGCCGCGCGCGTGCGCGAGCTGGCCGGGCGGCTGCATATCGACCACCTGCTGGACCGCTATCCGTCCGAGCTCTCCGGCGGGCAGCAGCAGCGCGTGGCACTGGCGCGTGCGCTGGCCAAGGAGGCGCCGCTGATGCTGCTGGACGAGCCGCTGGTCAACCTTGACTACAAGCTGCGCGAAGAACTGCGTGAGGAACTGGCGCAGCTGTTCGCGCATGGCGACGCCACCGTGGTCTATGCCACCACCGAGCCCGGCGAAGCGCTGCTGCTGGGCGGCCATACCGCGGTGCTGGACGCCGGCGAACTGCTGCAGTACGGCACCACGCCCCAGGTCTTCCACTACCCCGATTCGCTGCGCGTGGCGCGCGCTTTCAACGATCCGCCGATGAACCTGGTCGAGGGCCGGCTGCAGGGCGGCCGGGTCACGCTGGCCGGCGACATCTCAGTGCCGGTGCCCGGCGCGGGCGGGCACGACGGCCCGGTCACGGTGGGGGTACGCGCGTCGGCATTGCGCCTGGCCGGTGAGCCGGGTGCGGTGGCGGTGCCGGGGCGCGTGGCGCTGGCCGAGCTGTCCGGCTCGGACACCTTCGTCCACGCCGATACCCCGGTGGGCAACCTGGTGGCGCAGTTCGCCGGCGTGCTCGACCTGGCGCTGGGCGAGCCCGTGTCACTGCACCTGCTGCCCGAGCAGATCTATCTGTTCGACGCCGACGGGCGCCGCATCCATGCGCCGCGCCGGCCGGGCGGGCTGGCGGCGGACGTGCCCGGCGGCGCGGCCGCGGCTGCCGGGGCAGGGGCCTGAGATGGCGCGCATCGACCTGGACCTGGCGCACTCCTATGTGCCAAATCCGCGTACCGACGAGGACTACGCGCTGCTGCCGCTGCAATTCACGTTCGAAGACGGCGGCGCCTATGCGCTGCTGGGCCCGTCCGGCTGCGGCAAGACCACGCTGCTGAACTGCATTTCCGGGCTGCTGCGGCCCTCGCACGGCACCATCGCCTTCGATGGCCGCGACGTGACCGCCGCCACGCCGCAGGCGCGCAATATCGCCCAGGTGTTCCAGTTCCCGGTGATCTACGACACCATGACCGTCGGCGAGAACCTGGCCTTCCCGCTGCGCAACCGCGGCGTGCCGGAAGCCCAGGTGCGCGAGCGGGTAGGGCGCGTGGCCGAGATGCTGGACCTGTCGGCCACGCTCGATCGCCGCGCCAGCGGCCTGGCCGCGGACGCCAAGCAGAAGATCTCGCTGGGGCGCGGGCTGGTGCGCCAGGACGTGTCGGCCATCCTCTTCGACGAGCCGCTGACGGTGATCGACCCGCAGCTCAAATGGCAGCTGCGGCGCAAGCTCAAGGAAATCCACCACGAATTCCGCCTGACGCTGATCTACGTGACGCACGACCAGACCGAGGCGCTGACCTTTGCCGACCAGGTGGTGGTGATGTCGCGCGGCAAGGCGGTGCAGGTGGGGCCGGCGGATGCGCTGTTCGAGCGTCCCGCGCATACCTTCGTCGGGCATTTCATCGGCTCGCCGGGCATGAATTTCCTGACCGGGCAGTGGCGCGACGGCGCGATCGAGCTGGCGGGTCGCCGCTACATGCCGGAGTTGTCGCCGTCAGTTGAAGCGGCGCTGCGCGAGGCCGGCAGCTTCCGCATCGGCGTGCGGCCCGAGTACCTGCGCCTGGCGCCGGAGAGCGACGCGCAGGCGGTGCCGGTGCGGGTCGAGCGCGCGCAGGACATCGGCACTTACTGGCTGCTGACCGGCGGAGTGCAGGAGGCGGGCGCACTGGCCGGTACGCTGCGCGCGCGGCTGGGTATCGAGGCGGCCGATCTGCGCCTGGGCGACACGGCCTGGCTGTCGGTGTTCAACCGCCATACCTGCTACTACGTCAACGAGGAACTGGTGCCATGAAGCCCGTCAACCAGAAGGCCTGGCTGCTGGTGTTGCCGGTGGTGGTGTGCGTGGCGTTCTCCGCGATCCTGCCGCTGATGACCATCGTCAACTACTCGGTGCAGGACATCATCTCGCCCGAGCGGCGCGTCTTTGTCGGCACCGAATGGTTCCGCACCGTGTTGCGCGATGGCGAGCTGCACGACGCGCTGCTGCGCCAGCTGGGCTTCTCGCTGGCGGTGCTGCTGGTGGAGATCCCGCTCGGCATCCTGCTGGCGCTGTCGATGCCGGCCAGGGGCTGGAAGGCATCGACGGTGCTGGTGATCATCGCGCTGTCGCTGCTGATCCCGTGGAACGTGGTCGGCACCATCTGGCAGATCTTCGGGCGCACCGATATCGGCCTGCTCGGTGCCGCTCTCGAGGCGTTGGGGTTCGACTACAACTACACCGGCAGCGCTTTCGATGCCTGGGTCACGGTGCTGGTGATGGACGTCTGGCACTGGACGCCGCTGGTGGCGCTGCTGTGCTACGCCGGACTGCGCGCCATCCCCGACGCCTACTACCAGGCCGCGCAGATCGACGGCGCCTCGCGCCTGGCGGTGTTCCGCTATATCCAGCTGCCCAAGCTGCGCGGCGTGCTGATGATCGCGGTGCTGCTGCGCTTCATGGACAGCTTCATGATCTATACCGAGCCGTTCGTGCTGACCGGCGGCGGCCCCGGCAACGCCACCACCTTCCTGTCGCAGTACCTGACGCAGAAGGCCGTGGGCCAGTTCGACCTGGGCCCGGCGGCAGCGTTTTCCATCGTCTATTTCCTGATCATCCTGCTCATGTGCTTCATCCTCTATAACTGGATGCAGCGCGCGGGCACCGCCGGCAGCGAGGACATGCCCCATGGCTGAGATGCGCCCCCCCGCCAACCGCGCCACCTGGTGGCGCGCCGGCTTCCTGCTGGTCTACCTGCTGTTCGCCATCGTGCCGATCTACTGGATGGTGAACATGTCGTTCAAGACCAACGAGGAGATCGTCTCCACGCTGTCGCTGTGGCCCGCGGAATTCACGCTGCAGCATTACAAGACCATCTTCACCGACCCGTCCTGGTATTCGGGCTACGTCAACTCGATGATCTACGTGGCGATGAACACGGTGATCTCGATCAGCGTCGCGTTGCCGGCCGCCTATGCCTTTTCGCGCTACCAGTTCATCGGCGACAAGCATGTGTTCTTCTGGCTGCTGACCAACCGCATGACGCCGCCCGCGGTGTTCCTGCTGCCGTTCTTCCAGCTCTACAGCACCATCGGGCTGATGGATACCCACCTGGGCGTGGCGCTGGCGCACCTGGTCTTCAACGTGCCGCTGGCGGTGTGGATCCTGGAGGGCTTCATGTCGGGCGTGCCGCGCGAGATCGACGAGACCGCGTATGTCGACGGCTACTCGTTCCCGCGCTTCTTCCTGACCATCTTCCTGCCGCTGATCAAGGCCGGCGTGGGCGTGGCGGCGTTCTTCTGCTTCATGTTCAGCTGGGTCGAGCTGCTGCTGGCGCGCACGCTGACCTCGGTCAATGCCAAGCCCATCGTCGCCACCATGACGCGCACGGTGTCGGCATCGGGCATGGACTGGGGCGTGCTGGCCGCGGCCGGCGTGCTGACCATCGTGCCCGGCGGCATCGTGATCTGGTTCGTGCGGCATTACATCGCGAAGGGCTTCGCGATGGGTCGCGTGTAAGCGCGCGGCGCAACCCTGATCACAACACAAGGAGACGGCGCAATGCTGAGCTGGATGGTCTGGACGATACCGGTGGCGGTGTTCTTCGGCTGCATCGTAGTCATGCTGATCACCATGACTATCTGGGAAATACGCGCGCCGTCGGTGCTGCGCAAGGGCTTCCTGCCGATCGCGACCACGCGTGGCGACCGCTTGTTTATCGGGCTGATGTGCGCCGCCTGGGTCAACCTGGCGTGGGTGGGACTGGGCGAGAAAGTCACCGCTTGGCTGTCGCTGCCCGAAGAGCCGTCGGTCTGGATCAGCTTCGGGGTATCGATGCTGGTGCTGGCGCTGATCATGCGCAAGGGCTAGCCGTTTATTCGCAGGCATCAGGGTTGGATGGAAGGTTTGCGGCTTATCCCTGCCCCGGGGCCGCCACCACGACCACAGCCGGGGAGGGGAAATCTTGAGGAGACACTGATGAAAGTGCACGTGAAGTTGGGGATGTCAGCCCTTGCCTGCGCGGCTGCGCTGGCTTGTGGGTCCGCCTCGGCGGGCGAGGCTGAGGCCAAGAAGTGGATCGACAATGAATTCCAGCCCTCGTCGCTGGCCAAGGACAAGCAGCAGGCCGAAATGAAGTGGTTCATCGACGCCGCCGCCAAGCTCAAGGCCAGGGGGGTCACGCAGATCAGCGTCGTGTCCGAAACCATTACCACGCACGAGTACGAGTCCAAGACGCTGGCCAAGGCGTTCGAGGAGATTACCGGCATCAAGGTCAAGCACGACCTGATCCAGGAAGGCGATGTGGTCGAGAAGCTGCAGACCTCAATGCAGTCCGGCAAGTCGATCTACGACGGCTGGATCTCTGACTCGGACCTGATCGGCACGCACTACCGCTACGGCTCGATCTTGCCGCTGACCGACTATATGAACGGCGCCGGCAAGGAGTGGACCAACCCCGGGCTGGATGTGAAGGACTTTATCGGCACCAAGTTCACCACCGCGCCGGACGGCAAGCTGTACCAGCTGCCCGACCAGCAGTTTGCCAACCTGTACTGGTTCCGCGCCGACTGGTTCGCGCGCAAGGACCTGCAGGACAAGTTCAAGGCCAAGTACGGCTACGACCTGGGTGTGCCGACCAACTGGTCAGCCTATGAGGACATCGCCAACTTCTTCACCAACGACGTGAAGGAGCTCGACGGCAAGAAGGTCTACGGGCACATGGACTACGGCAAGAAGGATCCGTCGCTGGGCTGGCGCTTCACCGACGCCTGGCTGTCGATGGCCGGCACCGCCGACAAGGGCCTTCCCAACGGCATGCCGGTGGACGAGTGGGGCATCCGCGTGGCCGAGGACAAGTGCACGCCGGTCGGCGCCTCGGTGTCGCGCGGCGGTGCCACCAACAGCCCGGCGGCGGTCTATGCGCTGACCAAGTACATCGACTGGATGAAGAAGTACGCGCCGCCGCAGGCGATGGGCATGACCTTCTCCGAGGCCGGCCCGGTCCCCGCGCAAGGCCAGGTGGCGCAGCAGATCTTCTGGTACACCGCCTTCACCGCGGACATGACCAAGAAGGGCCTGCCGGTGGTCAACGCCGACGGCTCGCCCAAGTGGCGCATGGCGCCGTCGCCGTACGGCCCGTACTGGAAGCAGGGCATGCAGAACGGCTACCAGGACGTGGGCTCCTGGACCTTCTTCAAGAACACCGATCCCAACAAGCTGGCGGGCGCCTGGCTGTATGCGCAGTTCGTGACATCCAAGACGGTCTCGCTGAAGAAGTCGCTGACCGGGCTGACCTTTATCCGCGACAGCGACATCCACCACGACTACCTGACCAGGAACGCGGCCAAGTACGGTGGGCTGATCGAGTTCTACCGCAGCCCCGCGCGCGTGGCGTGGACGCCGACCGGCACCAACGTCCCCGACTATCCGAAGCTGGCCCAGCTGTGGTGGAAGAACGTGGCCACCGCGGTGACCGGCGAGAAGACGCCGCAAGCCGCCATGGACACGCTGGCCGAAGAGATGGACCAGGTCATGGCGCGGCTGCAACGCGCCGGCATGAGCAACTGCGCGCCCAGGCTCAACCCGAAGGGAGACCCGGGCAAGTGGCTGTCGAACGACCATGCGCCGTGGCAGAAGCTGGCCAACGAAAAGCCGAAGGGCGAGACCATTCCTTACGACAAGCTGCTGCAGGCGTGGAAGGAAGGGAAGGTGCGCTGAGGCGTTTGAGGCTGCCGGCAATGAATGAATGCCGCTGGTTTGCTCCCCTCTCCCGCTTGCGGGAGAGGGGGCACTCAACAGGTCATTCGGCCCTGACTTCGGCGCTCGCTCTCTACGTGGCCAAGTCCGATGTTTCCGAGTGGGGCTCGTCCGCCACTGACTGCACCGCATAACGCGCCTTCCCATGCCGCTTGGCCTCATACAGCGCTATGTCGGCGTGCATGAACAGCTCGCTCGCGGTCATGGCATGGCGCGCGTCATGGATGGCCGAGCCGACGCTGGCCGAGGCCGCCAGCGTGTGGCCATCGATCACGAAGGGCATGCGCGCGGCCTGCACTATGGTGTTGGCGATGGATGCCATGGCCTGGCGGTCGGCAACGCCGTCCAGGATCACCGCAAACTCATCGCCGCCGATGCGCGCGACCGCGTCGCCCTTGCGCACGCAGGCGCGCAGCCGCTGCGCAAAGGCGACCAGCAACTCGTCGCCCACCGGATGGCCAAAGCTGTCGTTGACGCCCTTGAAGTCGTCCAGGTCCACCAGCAGCAGCGCCAGCGAGCGCCCGTCGGCGCTGGCGCGGGCCATGCATTCGGCCAGGCGCCGGTCGAAACCCTTGCGGTTGAGCAGGCCGGTGAGGTAGTCGGAGATGGTCTGCGCTTCCAGGCTGCGCAGTTTTTCGCGCTCATGGGTGACATTGCGCCCGAACATGTGCAGGCCGATGACGGTATCCTGCACATCGTTCCAGGCCGGCTGGCAGGTGATCTCCATGCATTCGGTGCCATCAGCGCTTTCACGGGTGAACGTCACCGCGCGCCCGGCGCAGGCCTGCTCCAGGTACGGCTGGCAGGCCAGGTATTCCTGCGTGCCCCACAGTTCGCGCAGCGACAGCCCCACGATCTGCTGCGCCGGCACGCCATAGCGCTGCGCATAGGCCTGGTTGACGAAGACGTAGCGCTGCTGCATGTCGATGAACGAGACAAAGTCCGGCACATGGTTGGCGATCGCCTCGATGCGCTTCTCGCTTTCGGCGGCGCGGTCCTTGGCCGCTTTCAGCGCGGCTTCGCGCTCCGACAGCTGCGCCACCACCTCGGCGAAGGTCGCGGCCAGTTCGCCGATCTCGTCGGCGCGGCCGACGGGCAGGTCCGCCACCGCGGCCGGGTTGGTGCCGATCTGGCGCACGGCGCGGTGCAGCCGCTGCAGCGGTTCAAGCAGGCGGCGCATGACCAGCCACATCATCGCGGCGGCAAGCAGCATGGTGATGGCGCCGATGACCAGGGTCCGTTGGCGCACCGCGAGCAGCGGCGCGTAGGCTTCGGCTGCCGGCAGGACCGCCACCAACTCCCAGCCGTTGGATGCCAGCAGATGGCGCGCCACGATCGGCTGCGTCGGCGTCAGGACTTCCAGGAAGGCGGGGGCGTGATCGGCGCCGCAGGCTTCGCCGATCGCGCGTGCGGGGCTCAGCACGCGGGCAGCGTCCGGGTGCATTGCATAGCGGGGATTGGTGCCGGCGGAAACCAGGCAGAAGCTGCCGGTAGTGCCCACGCGGCTGTGCGCAAGCTCGCGCAGGAAGTTGCTGTCCGAGAGGTTCAGGACGCCCCCGACCACGCCGCGCAGCTCGCCACCCGGCCCGTGCAGCGGCACTGCCAGCACTACGCCGGGGGCATTGGTCTGCTTGCCCTGGATCAGGTCCGACACCGCGAACGCCTGGCCCTGCTGGATATCGCGGAAATAGTCGCGGTCGTCCACGCGCAGGCGCACGCCATCCGGCACGGCGGTGCTGAACACCAGGTGTCCGTCGGGCGCGGCCAGGAAGACGGCGTTGAAAGTCTCGGGCATTTCCACCATGCCCTCCACGGCCCGGCGCAGTTCGGCCGGCTTTACCGAAAGCATGGGGGAGAGCTGGCTTGCCACGCGCCGCAGGACGGTGGCGCGGCCCTGCAGCTTTTCATCGAGCTGCTCGGCCACCATCTTGACCAGCGTGTCCTGCTGCGTCTGCTGCAAGTTCTTCAGGCCGTCGTAGGCGTAGTACTGCGCGTAGAGCGCGCGCAGCACGATGATCAGCGTCACCACACCCGCCGTGGCGAACGCCATCCGGTACTTCAAAGAGTGCTGCATGATTGACTTATTTCTTGTGCGCACTGACCCGTATCCTCGTCCCGGCGCATTGTGTTGCCGACCCGAGATCCTGTCCGGGACGTGAAATCAAGATTAGCAGATGTCAAGGTGAAATTCGCAACTGTTTGCAACAGCGCGCCAGGGTGCCAGCGCAACGTGCCGGCCGCGCTACAGGGAAGGGCCTGGCCGGTGGCGAGATCGCCACGCGCACTCATGCACCGATTCCGCCTTGGCAGTAGCATGCGGGATGGCCCGCGATGTGGCGGGCCCGTCTCGCGGTTCCTGATTGCCGTTCCTGATTCCTTTCCAGCCCAAACGCCAATGACTACACCGACTACGCTGCTCGACCTGGCCGGCGCCAGCCGCACCCCTTCCGCCTGGGATGCCGCCGTCCTGATCCTGATCGACCATCAACGCGAATACGTCGACGGCCGCCTGCCGCTGGCCGGCATGCCCGCGGCCGTGGCTGCCTGCGCGCAACTGCTGGCGCTGGCGCGCCGCCACGGCACGCCGGTAATCCATGTCGCGCACCACGGCCGGCCGGGCAGCATGGCGTTCGATCCGACCGGGCCGTATGCCGCCTTCATTGAAGGGGTGGGGCCGCAGGCCGGTGAGATTACCGTCACCAAGGGCTTGCCCAACAGCTTCGCCGGCACCACCCTGGCCGACGAACTGGCCAGGCTCGGCCGCAAGGAGCTGATCGTGGCCGGCTTCCAGACGCATATGTGCGTAAGCGCCACGGTGCGCTCCGCGCTCGACCACGGCTATCGCAGCACCGTCGTGGCCGCGGCCTGCGCCACGCGCGACCTGCCTGACCCGCTGGGCGGGCCCGCCGTGCCTGCGGCCGATCTCCACCGCAGCACGCTGGCCGCGTTGAACGACCGCTTCGCCACGGTCGTCGCGGACGCAGGGGCCTGGCACGGCTAACCAGCGACAGGCCAGGTGCGCACGCGCAGCACGGTATGGTCGCGCGGGCGCAGCGTCAATTCCAGTGCGGTCGGCACGCCCCGCCTCGTGATCGGCGCGACAAAGCGTGCCATTTCCGCTGCTGCAGCGAGGCGCGTGCCGCAGCGCATCGCCAGCCGCAGGATATGCAGCGGCACGAACCGCTCCGGCTCCTGCATGTCCGCCAGCGCGGCCAGCGTGAAATGCAGTGGCTGCCGAGCCAGTGCGATGAAGCGCCCGCGCAGCCGCGCCAGCGTCGCCGCGGGCGCCGCCAGTCCTTCGCCCTCGGCGCCGCTGCGCGTCATGCCGCGCACACGCGGCTGCCACAGCGTGCCGGCAACCAGCAGCGGTGCGCGCCCCGCGCCAGCTTCATCCACGCATGCATCCAGCGCCACGACACGGCCCGTCAGGTCATAGGTGGAAGCCACCGAGGCAAAGCTGCGGTGGTAGCCGATGATGCAATCCATGTCTTCGTCATAGACCGGCAGCGCATCACGCGGCACGCGCGCCTGGCGCATCTCGAACCAGCCGGCACTGACCGGGTTGCGGCCGGTCCAGGGCAGGGCGAGTTCTGTCTCGGTCGCGGTGGGGAGGCAGGGGGACGGCAAGTCGTGCTCCGGTGCAGGTCGGAGCAGTCAAGGTAGCCGGCGAGTGAGTGGGCGGATATGAGATAAGCCTTGTCGCCGGCAACGGAAAGGTTGCGTCGCGACGTGGCTGGGGCCTAGAAGCTCACGCCCAGCGAAAGGATCGCGACCTGGTCCGTCGAGCCCGGGTTGAACCAGTAGAAGCCCGCCGTGAACCTGCGCACCGTGACCTGGAAAAAGCCGCCTCGCTGGAGTTCGCGGCCTCCCCCGTAGATCCGGGTACGTTGCGCGACCAGGCCCAGCCTCAGCCATTCGACCGGGCGGAAGCCAAGTTCGCTCCAGGCGTAGAGATAGCCCGGCTCTTCGCCGCGCGCATCCAGGTATTCGGCTTCGATGTAGTAGTCGAACTTGCTCACTGCGACGCTGGCCTCGATTCCGCCGATCAGGCCGTGGGTGGAGCCTCCCACGAAGCCAACGATGGGGGTCGCCTTGAACTGGATGGTTTCGCCGCCCGAGAAGGTCCAGCCGATGAAGGCTGACTGCGAGTGGACTGCCTCGTAGTTGCTTCTTGCCTCGAGGTGAAGCTGCTTCCTTTCGGCGATGAAGATGCCGGAGAGGTAGTCGCCGCTCTGGCGCGGCATGTTCCAGTAGCCTGTTGCCGAGAAGGTCCAGGGCGGGCCGGCCGCCTGCCCGGCGGCATCCGGCGCGGGCTGGGGCGGCTCCTGTGCCTGGACCGTGCCCGCGCCAAGGGCGGCGGCAAGCAGCAGGATCGCGCCTCGCATCTCAGCCGCCCAGCGCGATAATGGCGATGGTCATGACCACGCCCAGCGCAGTCATGGCTGCGCCAGTGACCCAGCCGCCAAAGCCGGCATAGTGGCCCAGCGCCCACCCGGCGGCGAACAGCATGGCCAGGGTCAGCCCGCGCGAGATCAGTAGCGCCAGTTTGACATCGTCCAGCAGTACGAACGGCAGTGCGACCGGAAACGTGGCCAGTACAACGATAAAGAAGATGTGCACGGCACCGATCAGGTC
>NZ_JBYTAH010000084.1:0-27764 GCF_058787975.1 Cupriavidus sp. FW305-26 | reverse complement strand
CCATTGCGCCGACGCATCGCCTGCATGCTCTATGAGGGCGTGCTGCTGTTCGGCGTGCTGAGCGCCTCGACCGCTGCCTACCTGCTGGTGCAACCGCTGCTGCAGAAGCTTGGTGTGGACGGGCCGCTCGTGATCCAGGTGTGGAGCTTCCTGGTGATGGGCCTGTATTTCACCTGGTTCTGGCAACGCAACGGCCAGACCCTGGCCATGCAGACCTGGCGCATGCGCGTCGAGAACGCCGCCGGCGTGCCGCCGCGCTGGCCGCAGGCGGCGCTGCGCTACGTGCTGGCATGGCTGTGGCTGCCGCCATCGGCGGCAGTCGGCCATATGCTGGGGCTGGTCAAGGGGCCGTTCGTAGCGGTGCTGTGCGCCGGCCTGCTGGTCTGGGTCCTGCTGGCGTGGCTGGATCCGCGCCGCCAGTTCCTGCATGACCGCCTGGCCGGCACGCGGCTGACCGACCTGCGCCCGCCCAAGCCATGAGCCTGTCGGCTGCCGGCATCCGCCGCCTTGCGGTGACCT
The DNA here is from genome assembly GCF_058787975.1 of Cupriavidus sp. FW305-26. NCBI lineage: Bacteria > Pseudomonadati > Pseudomonadota > Betaproteobacteria > Burkholderiales > Burkholderiaceae > Cupriavidus > Cupriavidus sp. FW305-26. Next base: position 27,245 of record NZ_JBYTAH010000084.1, on the reverse strand, counting down.
TGCAGGCAGCCGCCGCGCTGGGCATCGCCGCCGGGCTGGTGCAACTGGCCGGATGGCCATGGCCCGGCGCGGTCGCCGCCGGTGTGGCGGCCATCCTCGGCAGCTTCGCCAGCGGCATTGCCTTCGCTTTCGCCCTGAGCGGGCGCGGCCTGTGGGTCGGGCGCGGCAATCACCCGCCCGCACCACCGCTTGAACTCGCCGCCACGCGCCGTCCGCTGCGCCTGCCTGAGGCGTTGCGCTGCTTTGCGGCCGAGTGCGTGGCCGTGCTGCGCATGTTCGACTGGCTGCAGCCATTCCGCGCGCACGCGCCCTTTGCCGCACCGCTCGATGCCCTGCCCGGCCGCGACGCCCCGCCGGTGCTGCTGGTGCACGGCTACGCCTGCGGGCAGGCCATCTGGCTCGACATGCAGCCGGCACTGGCCGCCGCTGGCTACCGCTGCGAGGGGATCGAGCTCAAGCCGGTGTTCGGCGACATCGACGACTACGCGCGCACGCTGCTGGCCGCCATGCGGCGCATCACAGCCGAGGCCGGACGCCCGCCGCTGCTGGTCTGCCACAGCATGGGCGGGCTGGCCGCGCGCGCCGCGCTGCAGCTGGCGGGCGACGAAGACGTCTGCGCCGGCGTGGTGACGCTGGGCAGCCCCCACCACGGCAGCGCGCTGGCGCGCTTTGGCGGCGGCCCCAATGCGCGCCAGATGCGTTGCGGCAGCCCCTGGCTGCGCGCGCTCGCCGCCGCGGAAACCCCGCGCCGCCGTGCGCGCATGATCTCGATCTTCAGCTGGCATGACTCGATCGCCGGGCCGCCTTGCACCGGCTGGCTCGACGGCGCCGGGCATATTGCGCTGGCCGGCATCGGTCATGTCACGCTGCTGCGCCATCCCGCCGCGGTGCGTGCGGTACTCGACGCCCTCGCGGAGCTGTCCGCGCGCGGGCACTGACACCTGCGCCAGCCAGGACTGTTCCACTTCCGCCACGATTCATATGTCAGTCATGTTTCCGTCACGGCACCGTCATCGCGGGCTGGCTGAATGCAGCCATCGCCGCAACCGGGACTGCCATGGTGCAAGCAATCCGATCTGCCCGCGGGTATTTGTCGAAGACCGCGCAACTGACGCAATGGCTGCGCCGCAGCCCTGACAGCGACAGCGCCGCGCCGCTGACCGCCTTCATGGCGCCGGCCCTGGATGCCGCGCTGGCACCCCAGCGCGAACAGCAGCAGACCTACCCGCCCGAGCCGCACCCGATCCAGCGCTACCGCGCCATCTGGCTGTCGGACATCCACCTGGGCACGCCCGGCTGCCAGGCCAACTACCTGCTGGACTTCCTCAAGCACAACGAATCCGACCAGCTCTACCTGGTCGGCGACATCATCGACGGCTGGCAGCTGCGCCGCGGCTGGTACTGGCCGCAAAGCCACAACGACGTGGTGCAGAAGCTGCTGCGCAAGGCGCGCAAGGGCACTGAAGTGATCTACGTTCCCGGCAACCACGACGAGGCCGCGCGCCAGTTCGACGGCATGGCCTTCGGCGACATCACCGTGCGCGAAGAGGCGGTGCATGTCACCGCCTCCGGGCGCCGGCTGTGGGTGGTGCACGGCGACCTGTTCGACGGCGTGGTGCAGCACGCGCGCTGGCTGGCCTACCTCGGCGATTCGCTGTACACGGTGATCCTGGCGCTGAACCGCCACTTCAACCGGCTGCGCGCGCGCCTGGGCTTCCCGTACTGGTCGCTGTCGCAGTTCCTCAAGCACCAGGTCAAGAACGCCGTCAACTACATCGGCGCGTTCGAGAGCGCGATGGTCGATGAAGCGCGCCGCCGCGGCTGCGATGGCGTGGTCTGCGGCCATATCCACAAGGCCGAGATCCGCGAGGTCAATGGCCAGCTCTACTGCAACGACGGCGACTGGGTCGAAAGCCTGTCGGCACTGGTCGAGACCATGGAAGGCGAGCTGAAGATCGTCTACTGGACCACGCTGCTGGACGCGCCGGCCCCGGCCACGCGCCGCCGTCGCCGCGCCGCCGTGGCGGGCTGATCCCGGCCTGCCACCGTTTGCCCCAACCGCATTGCCCTTCCACCGCGCCCGAGGAGGCTGCATGAAGATCCTGATCGTCACCGATGCCTGGGAACCGCAGGTCAACGGCGTGGTGCGCACGCTCAAGTCCACGCGCCGCGAACTCGAGGCCATGGGCCACACGGTCGACATGATCACGCCGCTGGAATTCCGCACCGTGCCGTGCCCGACCTACCCCGAGATCCGCCTGTCGCTGTTCCCGGCGGCGCGCGTGCAGCGCCGCATCGAGGCCTTCGCTCCGGACGCCCTGCATATCGCCACCGAAGGGCCGCTGGGCCTGGCCGCGCGGCGCCACGCGCTCCGCCGCCGGCTGCCCTTCACCACCGCCTACCACACGCGCTTTCCGGAATACGTGCAGGCGCGCTTCGGCATCCCGCTGGCATGGACGTACCGCTTCCTGCGCTGGTTCCACGGCCCGGCCCAGGCGGTGATGGCGCCCACCCCGGTGGTGCTGGACGACCTGCGGCGCTATGGCATCACCAACGCCGTGCTGTGGACGCGCGGCGTGGACCTGGACGTGTTCACGCTGCAGCGCCCCAACGTGCTCAACACCGCCCACCCGATCTTCCTGTACGTGGGCCGCGTGGCGGTGGAAAAGAACGTCGAGGCCTTCCTGGCGCTGGACCTGCCCGGCTCCAAGTGGGTGGTCGGCGACGGCCCGGCGCTGCCGGCGCTGCGCGCGCGCTATCCGGGCGCCAACTACCTGGGCGTGCTGAGCCAGCCCGAGCTGGCCCGGGTGTATGCTTCGGCTGATGTGTTCGTGTTCCCGAGCCGTACCGACACCTTCGGGCTGGTGCTGCTGGAAGCGCTGGCCAGCGGGCTGCCCGTGGCCGCCTATCCGGTCACCGGCCCGATCGATGTGCTGGGCGACAGCCCCGCCGGCGCGATGCACGAAGACCTGCGCGAAGCCTGCCTGGAAGCGCTGCGCATCGACCGCGCCACGGCACGTGCCCACGCCGAGCGGTTCTCGTGGCGCGCCGCCTCCGAGCAGTTCCTGGCCCATCTTCGGCCGTTCGCTGCCGGCAAGCCAGGCCGCGACAGCGCAGCGGCCCAACCCGCCCCGCAAAACCATGCCCAAACCCCATCCGGAACTGCCGTCCGACCCGCCTCTGCAGAGGCCGCCGCAGGCAGTCCAGAGCGCTGACTATTCGATCGAGCAGAACCCCCACAAGGCCAACCGCGGCCTGACGCGCGCCTGGCATGCGGCCATCAATTCGCTGTCGGGGCTGCGCTATGCGGTGCTCGAGGAAAGCGCGTTCCGCCAGGAGCTGACGCTGGTGGCAATCCTGGCGCCGTGGGCATTCCTGCTGCCGGTGGACGTGGTCGAGCGCATCCTGCTGCTGGGCACGCTGCTGGTGGTGCTGATCGTCGAGTTGCTCAATTCCAGCGTCGAGGCGGCAATCGACCGCATTTCGCTGGAGCGGCACAGCCTGTCCAAGCGTGCCAAGGATTTCGGCAGCGCCGCGGTAATGCTGGCGCTGGTGCTGTGCGGCGGCACCTGGGTCGCCATCGCCGGGCCGCACGTGGTGCGCTGGGTGCGGACGCTGGCGGGCTGATCCGTCACTCGGCGGGGATGCCGGATGGGGTGGCCGGGCCGATTGCTTATAATCGCTACCCTGCCCCCGACTTACTGATCGCACCGATCGCCCGGACGCCCATGGAACCGAAACCGCAAACCGGCCCCCGCCGCACCAGGGACCGCATCCTCGACGTCTCGCTGCGCCTGTTCAACGAAGTCGGCGAACCCAACGTCACCACCACGACGATTGCGGAAGCCATGGAGATCAGCCCCGGCAATCTCTACTACCACTTCCGCAACAAGGACGACATCATCAACTCCATCTTCGTGCGCTTCGAGCAGGAGATGGAGCGGCGCCTGAAGATGCCGGACGACCACAAGGCCACGCTGGACGAAAGCTGGGGCTACCTGCAGTACATGTCCGAGTTCCTGTGGAACTACCGCTTCCTGTACCGCGACATCAACGACCTGCTGGCGCGCAACCGGATGCTGGAGACCAACTTCAAGCGCATCGTCGAGCAGAAGAAGCGCTTTGCGCACGAGATCTGCCGCCAGTTCATCGACGACGGCGAGATGGAAGCCACGCCCGAGCAGGTCGAGGCCATCTGCACCAACATGGTGGTGATCGCCACCTACTGGCTGTCGTTCCAGTTCGTGCAGCATCCGCGCCAGTACAACGACCCCGAGCAGATTCGCGGCTACCTGCACGGATCGAGCTACCACATCTTCTCGATCCTGGCGCCCTACCTGCGCGGCCGGGCCCGGGACGCATTCGACCAGCTGGCGCGCGACTACGCGGCAGCCAAGGCCGCAGCCGACGCGGCAAAGGAAGCAAAGTGAAATCGGTCTGCGTGTATTGCGGCTCCAGCCCCGGCAACCGTCCTGAATACGCCGAAGGCGCGCGCCTGCTAGGCCGCACGCTGGCCGAAAGCGGCTTGGCGCTGGTGTACGGCGGCGGCAAGGTGGGCCTGATGGGCATCGTCGCCGACGCCGTGATGGAACATGGCGGCAGCGACATCGGCATCATCCCCGACGCGCTGATGCAGAAGGAAGTGGGCCACCGCGGCCTGACCGAGCTGCACGTGGTGCGCAACATGCACGAGCGCAAGCAGATGATGGCGGACCGTGCCGACGCCTTTATCGCCATGCCGGGCGGCGTGGGCACCTTCGAAGAGCTGTTCGAGACCTTCACCTGGCTGCAGCTGGGCTACCACGACAAGCCGGTGGGCCTGCTGAATGTCAACGGGTTCTACGACGGCCTGCTGGGTTTCCTTGCGCACGCAGTGCGGGAAGGCTTCATGAAGCAAGTGCATGCCGACCTGCTGCATGTGGCAGACACGCCCGCCGGCCTGCTGGGCCAGCTGGCGGCCGCGCCGCGCGTGCGCGTCGACAAGTGGCAACAGGCGCGCGACAAGACCTGAGCGCGCCGCTGCTGCCGGCCCGGTTCAGAACGACGAGCCCGGCTGCCGCAGGAACGCCAGTTCCTGCTCTGTGCTCTGCCTGCCCAGCACCGCATTGCGGTGCGGGAAGCGGCCGAAGCGCGCGATGATCGCGCGGTGCTTTTCGGCCCACTCCACCACATCCACCACGCCGCCGCTGGCCTCGCGCAGCTGCGTCATCAGACGCACTGCCTCGTCCTGGTCCTCCAGCGCCTCGGAATGCTCGAACGGCATGTAGCAGAACATGCGGTGGTAGTCCGTCGGCAGCTTGCGGTCCATGCCGGTGGCGACGATGCGCCTGGCCAGTGCCAGCGCCAGCGTATCGCTGCCGAAGCTGCGCGGATCGTTGCGGAACATGTTGCGCGGGAACTGGTCCAGCAGCACCACGCGCGCGCAGGCGCCTTCGGGCGTGACCGACCAGTCGTCCGGGGCCCCGTCGCAGGCGACCTGCCAGTCGGACAGGAAGTTGGTGCGGATCTGCGCATCGAAGGCGTCCGACTTGGTGAACCATTGCGGGCGCTCGGTATTCCAGGCGGCAGAACCGGGCTGGCCGAACCAGAAATCGAGCAAACGCACGGCGTCTTCAGGCAGTTGGTCTGTCATGAACTTGCGAAACCTTTCGGTTGAAAGAAGGGAGCGGCGGCGCCTCAGCGCGCCACGTTGCGCATCCAGTCGGCGGTCTGGAAGAACGCCTGCATCAGGCGCAGCTGCAGGTCTTCGGACAGGCCGATGTCCTGCATTGCCAGCGCCATGCAGCGCATCCACTGGTCGCGCTCGCTCACGCCGATCTCGAACGGCATATGGCGCGCGCGCAGGCGCGGGTGGCCGAAGCGCTCGATAAAGTGGTTGGGACCGCCCAGCCAGCCGCACAGGAACCAGAACAGCTTGTCGCGCGAGCCCTCCAGCGAGGGCGGGTGCAGCGCGCGCAGCCCGGCGAACTGGGTCTCCAGGTCCATCAGGTCGTAGAAGCGGTCGACCAGCTCGCGCACGCGCGCTTCGCCGCCCACCAGCTCAAATGCAGTCACCTCGGCCGTGCCGGGCTTGTCGTTGGATTCAGTACTCATCACACACTCAAACAGCGCAGCCACTCAGGCATCACGCAAGGTCGCCAGCGCGGGCTGGCGCAGCACTTCGCGCAGGCCCAGCCAGCCGCCGGCAAAAGCGCACAGCATGCCAGAAACCACGCCCACCGGCACGATCCAGGCATTGAAGCGGTACGGGAAATCGAAGACGAACTGCGACAGGCCCCAGCCCACCGCGATCGCGCCCAGGCTGGCCAGGAATCCGGCCAGGCCACCCACCACCAGGAACTCGGCGTACTGGGTCTGGCGCACCAGCGCGGCCGAGGCGCCCAGCGCCTTGAGCAGGCCCGCGTCGCGCATGCGCTCGTCACGCGCGCCGGACAGCGCCGCGTACAGCACGGTCACGCCGGCGGCCAGCGTGAACACGAAGAGGAACTCCACCGCCGCGATCACCTGGTCCAGGATGTCCTGGATCTGGCGCAGGATCAGGTCGGTATTGACCACGGTGATGTTGGGGAAGGCCGCGATCAGCCGGTTGCCCAGCGCCGTGCTGGCGGGCGGCAGGTGGAACGACGTGATGTAGGTCTCGGGCAGCCCCTGCATCGCCTGCGGCGGCAGGATCACGAAGAAATTGACCCGCATCGAGCCCCAGTCCAGCTTGCGCAGCGAGGTCACGCGGGCCTGCACCGCCTGGCCGGCCACGTCAAAACGCAGCGTGTCGCCAAGCCGGATGCCCAGCGTCTTGGCGATGCCCTCTTCCACCGAGGCGCCGGCGTCCGGGCCGTTGGACCAGCGCCCGGCAATCACGCGGTTGCCCTCGGGCAGCGCATCGGTATAGGACAGGTTGAATTCGCGCTCGACCAGGTTGCGCGCGCGCCCGTCCTCGAAGCTGTCGCCGCGGATGGCGCGCTCGCCGATATGGGTCAGGCGCCCGCGCACCATCGGGTAGAGCAGGTCGTTGATGCCGGCGCCGGCCAGCATCTGGCGCAACGGTTCGCGCTGGTCCGGCTGGATATTGATGATGAAGCGGTTGGGCGCGTCGGCCGGCGTGGCCTGGCGCCACGAATCGACCAGGTCGTTGCGGGTCATGCCGAGCAGCAGCAGCGCCATCAGCCCCACCGCCAGCGCCACGGTCTGCAGCACCGTGACCGCGCGGCGGCGTTCCAGCACCGCCAGCGCAAAGCGCCAGCCCATCGCCGCGCGCCCGCGCAGGCGCCCGCGCAGCAGGCGCGACAGCAGCGTCAGCAGCCCCAGCGCCAGCACCGCGAAGACCACGCCCGCGGCGACAAAGCCGCCCGCGGTGGTCAGCCCCAGCCGCAGGTCGCGCGCCGCCACCAGCAGCAGCGCGACAAAGGCGCCCAGGCCCAGTGCATAGGCCACCCAGGCCGACACCGGCGGCAGCCCGATATCGCGGCGCAGCACCCGCAGCGGCGCCACCCGTGTCAGCGCCAGCAGCGGCGGCAGCGCGAACCCGGCCAGCAGCACCAGCCCCGCCAGCACGCCCACCAGTGCCGGCAGCAGCGACGGCTGCGGCAGCGACACCCGCAGCAGCCCGCCCAGCGACAGCAGCAGGCCATAGTGCGCCAGGTACCCGAGCAGCACCCCGGCGAGCGCGCCCGCGGCCCCCACCAGCAGGAACTCCAGGCCGACGGCGCGCAGGATCTGCCCGCGCGACAGCCCCAGGCACTTGTAGACCGCGCAGGCATCGGTGTGGCGCTGCATATAGCGGCGCGCCGACATGGCGATGGCCACCGCCGCGATCATCGACGACAGCACCGCCACCAGCGACAGGAAGCGCTCGGCGCGGTCCAGCGTGGCACGCATCTGCGGCTGGCCCGACTCCAGCGACTCGACCCGGGTATTGCGCAGCTTGCGGCGTCCGATCTCGTCCTGCGCCCATTTCTGGAAGGCAGCGCCGGCGGCGTCGGGGCCGGCCACCAGCAGCCGGTAGGTCACGCGGCTGCCCCAGCCGATCAGCCCGGTGCTGTCCAGGTCCGACAGCGGCATCAGCACGCGCGGCGCGAAGTTCATGAAGCCGGTGCCGCGATCAAGCTCCTGCGTGATGATGCGGTCGATGCGGAAGCTGCGGCTGCCCAGTTGCAGGGTGTCGCCCACGGCAACCCCCAGGGCGCCCAGCAGCGCCTCGTCGACCCATACCGTGCCCGGCGCGGGAATGCCTTCGGCGGGCGCATCCGGCGCCCCCGCCGCACTGGCCACCTTAAGCTTGCCCCGCAGCGGATAGCCGTCGGTCACCGCCTTGAGCGCGGCCAGCTGGCTGGGCGCGTCGCCGCCGGCCGGCGCCTTGCCGTTGGCAGTCGCCATGCTCGGGAAGGTGACGGTCTGGGCCACGGCCAGCCCCGCCGCTTGCGCACGCTGCGCGAAGGCGGCATCGAAAGGCTGGTCAGCCACCAGCAGTACGTCGGACGCGATCATCTGGCGCGCGTCGCGCTCCAGGCCCAGCCGCATGCGGTCGGCCATGAAGCCCACGCTGGTCAGCGCGGCCACGGCCAGCACCAGCGCAAACAGCAGCAGGTAGAGCTCGCCGGCAATCCAGTCGCGCCGCGCCATGCGCAGCGCCTGGCGCCAGGCGGAGAAGCGACCGCCATGCGCGGGGCGCGTGCCGGCGGGGTTGGCGGCCGTGGCCGGGGCTTCGATGGCGGACTCGGGAGGCATCGGTTGCTTTGGTTCTTGGTTTCTGGCGGCGGCGCGCCTCGGGTCAGTCGAAAAAAACGGGAATGGCCGGGAAGCTAGCGGGGTGTGCCAGGCCGCTCGGTCCTGCCGCGCAGGCTCGCATGCAGCCGGCGCACGCCGCGCCACAATTTCGGCAGCAGCCACACCGACACCAGCAGGAAGACCACCAGCAAGATCAGGAACACCACCGGCAGGAAGAACGCCAGCAGCAGGCTGCCGGTCGCGGTCAGGTCTTCAGTGAATGAGGCCGTCCAATTGGAGAACGGTTCCGGCGACACATTGATCAGCGCGCGCGTGCCCGCCTTGACCGCATGCGCGGTGCCGGCCAGCGTGCCGCCGATCAGCCCTGCCGCCACCATCCACTGCGGATCCAGCTGGCCGAAGGCGGCGGCGGCCAGGATCGCGCCGGCGGGAATGCGGATAAAGGTATGGATGCCGTCCCAGACGGTATCGAACGCGGGCACCTTGTCGGCGACGAATTCGGCCACGGCCAGCACGGCGGCCACGCCGATGACCCACCAGGATTCCAGCGGCTGCAGCCCGGGCGGCAGGTCCAGCCAGCCCAGGCGCGCCAGCACGCCGGCGGCCAGCACCGCAAGGTAGAGGCGAAAGCCGCTGGCCCAGGACATGCCCGCGGCCAGCGCGGCGGTTTCCAGCATGGCGCTCCTTGCAAGGGTCTGGCGCAAGCCGATGCAAAACCGCGGTGCGCCTGGCAGGGAGTGTAATACGGACCGGGCCGCGCAGCCGCGCGCCCGTCGGCGTCATGCCGCCCGGCTCGCCCTCAGGCGTCCTCCTTGCCGCCCGGCCCGAACCACGGCAACGCCTCCTGCGGGGTCAGGATGCCGGCCGGCTCGGCCATGGTGTAGCCGGGCAGCGTTTCGATGCGCCGGGCAAAGGCCGGGTCGGCCAGCAGCGCCAGCAGTGCTGCCATCCAGCCGGCGGTCTGGTCGTTCTTGCGCAGCGCCAGGTAGTAGGCCTCGCGCGTCAACGGCACAAAGGCCAGCCCATGGGCCTCGGCATTCATGCGCAGCCCGAAGCCCACCTGCGCGCGGCCGCCGTGCACGGCCTCGGCCACCTTCTCGTTGCTGAACTCGGTCTCGTCGTAGCCGGCGATCTGGTCGGGGTACAGGCCCTGCGCGGCCAGCAGCTGGTCGAACAGCATGCGCGTGCCCGAACTGCGCTGCCGGTTGACGAAGCGCGCCTGGGTGCGCGCCAGGTCGCGCAGGTCATGCACCTCGCGCGCCACCTCCGGCGCCAGGATCAGGCCCTGCTCGCGCCAAGCCAGCCGCAGCAGCCGCACCGCGGCCGGCCGCAGCCACTTGCGCAGCGTCACATGCGCGACCGAGCCCGCGGTCTGCACCGGCGAGACATAGAAGCCGGCCAGTTCCGACTGCCGCTCCTGCAGGCAAATCAGCCCCTCCACGCTGCCGCAAAACACCGTATCGAGCTGCAGCGAGGTTCCTGCCTCGCCCAGTGCGGCGGCCAGCACCTCCACCGCCGGGTCATGGCTGCCGGTGAAATGCACCTGCGACTGCGGCTGCTGGGCATCGTCCAGCTCGGCAATGAAGTCCGCCATGGCCTTCTGCACCACCGGGTCGACCGATTCGCGCAGGCGCAGCTCGGCGCGCAGCAGGCGTTCGCCGAAGCGGGTCAGCGAGGCACCGCGGCCGCGCTCCATATCGAGCACGCTGCGCCCGAGCATTTCCTCCCAGGTCCGCATCACGCCCCAGGCATGGCGGTACGACAAGCCGATCTCGCGCGCGGCGCGGTGCAGCGACCCGGTTTCGCGCACGGCCTTGAGCAGCTGGAACACCTTGCCATTCGCGCGCGGATTGTCGTCTGGCGCGATCACCGGAAACAGGTCAAAGCGGAAGATCATATGTCCTCCGCAGCATATTTACTTGTCGATCTCAGCTGGACCACAATGAATACCCCATTCTTATGTTCTTTTGCCGCATTCTCCATGAGATCGAAAGGCAAAAGCAATTATGTCTGGAAAAACATAATACAAAGGAGCCACCGCATGTCGCCTCGCCTTGCCCAACGCCTGCGCCGCCCAGCGCGTCATCTCGTTGCGATGGCCTGCGCAGGCCTGCTGTCGGCGGCCCATGCCGGGGAACTGAAGCTGGCCACCACCACCAGCACCGAGAACTCGGGCCTGTTGAAATACCTGCTGCCGCGCTTCGAGCAAAAGGCGGGCGTCACCGTGAAGGTGATCGCGGTCGGCTCGGGCAAGGCCATGAAGATGGGCGAGATGGGCGACGTCGACGTGCTGCTGGTGCACGCGCGCAAGATGGAAGACGCCTTTGTCGCGGCCGGCTACGGCGTGAACCGCCGCGACGTGATGTACAACGACTTCATCGTGGTCGGCCCGGCCAGCGACCCGGCAGGCGTCAAGGGCGGCAAGGACGTGCTGGCGGGGTTCCGCAAGCTCGCCGGCAGCAGCAAGTTCATCTCGCGCGGCGACAACTCCGGCACCGACGTGATGGAGAAGGACTACTGGAAGCAGCTCGGCATCGAGCCCAAGGGCCAGCCGTGGTACGTCAACGCCGGCCTGGGCATGGGCGAGGTGCTGACCATGGCCGCGCAGATGCCGGCCTATACGCTGTCGGACCGCGCCACCTACGGCGCCTATCGCGCCAAGACCGGCCTGGCCATCGCCATCGAAGGCGATCCGAAGATGTTCAACCCGTACGGAATCATCGCGGTCAACCCCGCCAGGCATGCGGGTATCAACCACACGGATGCGATCAAGCTGGTGGAGTGGATCACGTCAAAGGAAGGACAGGACGCGATTGCCGGGTACAAGGTGGAAGGCGAGCAGTTGTTCTTCCCGAGCTACAAGGCAAAGTAAGCCCCCTCGCCTGCTGCCCGGCCCGCTCAGCCGGCCTCTGCCTCCAGCCGCGGCAACTGCGGCAGGTCCGCCGCCACCTCGGCGATCATGCGCCGGATCCACATCACATCCGGCGCCGCATGGCAGCGCTCGTGCCACAGCTGGTAGAAGCGCATGCGCGGGAACGACACCGGCGAGGGCACCATGCGGATCGGCAGGTACTGCGCGTAGTGCGCAGCAAACTGGCGGCCGGTGGTAAAGACCATATCCGTCTTCATCAGCACATACGGCACCAGGCCGAAATACGGCAGCGTGACCTGGATATTGCGCTTGTAGCCCTGCTCGGCCAGCGCCTGGTCGATCATGCTGCGCTGCATCGACGCATACGGCGCCGGGGCCAGGTGCGGCATCTCCAGGTAGTGCTTGAGCGTCAGCCCCTTGCGCGCCAGCGGATGCTGCGCGCCCAGCATGCACACCACCTCGTCGTCGAACAGCGGCGAGATATGCAGGTGCTCAGGCGGCGACAGCCAGTTGCCGACCACGATATCGAGCTGCCCCTGCTCCAGGTCGTCCAGGAAGTCCGACGACGACGTCATCGGATGCACGAACAGCTTGGCGCCCGGCGCCAGCCGGCGCACGCGCTCGACGATATTGGGCAGGAAGAACGCGTCCAGGTAGTCCGGCGCGCCCAGGTGGAAGGTGCGCGTGGTGGTGGCCGGGTCGAACTGCTGCGGCGGGCGCGCGATGCGGTCCATCGCCGCCAGGCTCTGCTCGGCCAGCGCCAGCAGTTCGCGGCCGCGCTCGGTCGGCACCATGCCGTTTTTGCCCCGCACCAAAATGGCATCGCCGGTGATCTCCCGCAGGCGCTTCAGGGTATTGCTGATGGCGGGCTGGGACTGGCCCAGGCGCACGGCCGTGCGGGTCACGCTCTGCTCGGTCAGCAGGGTGTGAAGCACCCGCAGCAAATATGTATCGAGATGGTCGCGTCCGTGCATGGCGATGGCGGCCCTCCGGCGGGGGCCAGATGGGTGGCGTGGGGGATGGGAACGGCGCATAGTGTATGACAGGCGCCCCACAAACGGTCAAATCACCTCCTCCAGGGGGCGCCTGGCGGTGCGGCGGGGCACCAATCGGGCCGCCCGCTGATGGGGCATATCACCTGGGCCGAATATTGCATGAAAGGCCAGGGTGCTATGTTTCCGCCATCACCAAGAGAGAGAAGACCATGGAGACGCAAACCATCCGCTTTTTCCACCGCGGCCAGGTCAAGGAAGTATCCGACGCCCCCATTACCCGCACCGTGCTGCAGTACCTGCGTGAAGACGCGCGCTGCACCGGCACCAAGGAAGGCTGCGCCGAAGGCGACTGCGGCGCCTGCACCGTCGTGGTCGGCGAGCTGCAGGACGGCGGCAATGTCGAATTCAAGGCGGTCAACGCCTGCATCCAGTTCCTGCCCACGCTCGACGGCAAGGCCCTGATCACGGTCGAGGACCTGCGCCAGGCCGACGGCAACCTGCACCCGGTGCAGGAAGCCATGGTCGAGTGCCACGGCTCGCAGTGCGGCTTCTGCACTCCCGGCTTCGTGATGTCGCTGTGGGCGCTGTACCAGCAGCACACCCCGGGCGGCGAAGCGCCCTCGCGCCAGACCATCTGCGACGCGCTGACCGGCAACCTGTGCCGCTGCACCGGCTACCGCCCGATCATCGACGCCGGCGAGCGCATGATGGCCTTGCCCGCCCCTACGGCGGACAAGCTCAACCCCAAGCAGATCGCCGACACCCTGCGCAACCTCAAGCGCGGCGAGACCTTCCGCTACCGCGCCCAGGGCCAGGAGTTCTTTGCCCCGCGCAGCGCGGCCGAGTTCGGCGCGATCAAGGCGGCACAGCCCGATATCCGCATCCTGGCCGGCAGCACCGACGTGGGCCTGTGGGTCACCAAGCAGTTCCGCGAGCTGGGCAACCTGCTCTACGTGGGCCAGGTGGAAGACCTGAACCACATTGAGGAACGCGACGGCATGGTCGAGATCGGCGCCGCCGTGACGCTGGAAAAGGCCTACGCCGCACTCAACGCCGCACACCCCGAGCTGGAAGAGATGTGGAAGCGCTTTGCCTCGCTGCCGATCCGCAATGCCGGCACGCTGGGCGGCAATATCGCCAACGGTTCGCCCATCGGCGACTCGATGCCGGCGCTGATCGCGCTGGGCACGGAAGTGGTGCTGCAGCACGGCGAGACGCGCCGCACGCTGCCGCTGGAAGACCTGTACCTGGCCTACCAGAAGACCGCGATGCAGCCGGGCGAATTCGTCGCCGCGCTGCGCGTGCCGGTGGCCGGCCCGCAGCACTTCCGCACCTACAAGCTGTCCAAACGCTTTGATGAGGATATTTCCGCCGTGTGTGCCGCATTCGGCATCACCGTGCAGGACGGCCTCGTCACGCAGGCGCGCATCGCCTTCGGCGGCATGGCCGCCACGCCCAAGCGCGCCGCCGCCACCGAGGCGGCCCTGACCGGCCAGCCGTGGGATGAAGCCACCGCCCGCGCCGGCATGGCCGCGCTGGCGCAGGACTACACGCCGCTGTCCGACATGCGCGCGACCGCGTCTTACCGCAGCCGCGGTGCCGCCAACCTGCTGTACCGCTTCTGGCTGGAGACCCGCGCCGAAGCGCTGCCCGCGGCAGCCGTCAACGTCCGCGCCATCGGCGCCGGCGCCACTGAAACCGCCACGGCCTGAGCCAGAGAAAAAGGAAAGCATCGGCATGAACAAGCAAACCGAACCCTTCCTGCTCGACGCCACCGCCGAACAGGTCTCGCAGGTCGGCATCTCGCGTCCGCATGAATCCGCCCACCTGCACGTGGCCGGCACCGCCACCTACACGGACGACATCCCCGAGCTGGCCGGCACGCTGCACGCCGCGCTCGGCATGAGCACCCGCGCGCACGCCCGCATCAAGTCGATCTCGCTCGACAAGGTGCGCGCCGCGCCCGGCGTGGTCGACGTGCTGACGGTGGACGACATCCCCGGCACCAACGACTGCGGCCCGATCATCCACGACGACCCGATCCTGGCGCGCGACGTGGTCCAGTTCATCGGCCAGCCGGTCTTTATCGTGGTGGCGACCTCGCATGACGCCGCGCGCCGCGCCGCCCGCCTGGGCACCATCGACTACGAAGACCTGCCCCCGGTGCTGTCGCCGCAAGCCGCGCACGAGGCCGGCAGCTATGTGCTGCCGCCGATGCACCTGACGCGCGGCGAGCCCGCTGCGCGCATCGCAAGCGCGGCCCACCAGGACAGCGGCAAGATCCACCTGGGCGGCCAGGAGCAGTTCTACCTGGAAGGCCAGATCTCGTACGCCGCGCCGCGCGAGAACGACGGCATGCAAGTGTGGTGCTCGACCCAGCACCCGACCGAAATGCAGCACGCGGTGTGCCATATGCTCGGCTGGCAGGCGCACCAGGTGCTGGTCGAATGCCGCCGCATGGGCGGCGGCTTCGGCGGCAAGGAGTCGCAGTCGGCGCTGTTCGCCTGCTGCGCCGCGCTGGCCGCGTGGAAGCTGATGTGCCCGGTCAAGCTGCGCCCGGACCGCGACGACGACATGATGATCACCGGCAAGCGCCATGACTTCGTGTTCGACTACACCGTGGGCCACGACGATGAAGGCCATATCGAGGGCGTCAAGGTCGAGATGGTGTCGCGCGCCGGCTTCTCGGCCGACCTGTCGGGCCCGGTGATGACCCGCGCCATCTGCCACTTCGACAATGCCTACTGGCTGCCGAACGTGCAGATCGACGGCTACTGCGGCAAGACCAACACGCAGAGCAATACCGCCTTCCGCGGTTTCGGCGGCCCGCAGGGCGCGTTCGCGGTCGAGTACATCCTGGACAATGTCGCCCGCACGGTCGGCAAGGATTCGCTGGACGTGCGCCGCGCCAACTTCTACGGCAAGACCGAGAACAACGTCACGCCCTACGGCCAGACCGTGGAAGACAACGTCATCCACGAGCTGATCGACGAACTGGTGGCCAGCAGCGAATACCGCGCCCGCCGCGAGGCCACGCGCGCGTTCAACGCCACCAGCCCGGTGCTGAAGAAGGGCATCGCCATCACCCCGGTGAAGTTCGGCATCTCGTTCAACGTGGCCCACTTCAACCAGGCCGGCGCGCTGGTGCACGTCTACAACGACGGCTCGGTGCTGGTGAACCACGGCGGCACCGAGATGGGCCAGGGCCTGAACACCAAGGTGGCGATGGTGGTGGCGCATGAGCTCGGCATCCGCATGGAACGCGTGCGCGTGACCGCGACCGATACCAGCAAGGTGGCCAATACCTCGGCCACCGCAGCTTCCACCGGTGCCGACCTGAACGGCAAGGCCGCGCAGGACGCCGCGCGCCAGATCCGCGAGCGCCTGGCCGTGTTTGCCGCGCGCAAGGCCGGCGTGGAGCCGTCCGAGGTGCGCTTCAACGATGACCTGGTCAGCGCCGGCGAGCTGCGCGTGTCGTTCGGCGAGCTGGCGCGCGAAGCCTATGTGGCGCGCGTGCAGCTGTGGTCCGACGGCTTCTACACCACGCCCAAGCTGCACTGGGACCAGAGCAAGCTGCAGGGTCGCCCGTTCTACTACTTCGCCTACGGTGCCGCGTGCTCTGAGGTCCTGGTCGACACGCTCACCGGCGAATGGAAGCTGCTGCGCGCCGACGCGCTGCACGACGCCGGCCGCTCGCTGAACCCGGCGATCGACATCGGCCAGGTCGAAGGCGCGTTCATCCAGGGCATGGGCTGGCTGACCACCGAGGAACTGTGGTGGAACAAGGACGGCAAGCTGATGACGCACGCCCCGTCCACGTACAAGATCCCGACGGTCAACGACTGCCCGGAGGAATTCAACGTGCGCCTGTTCCAGAACCGCAACGTCGAGGACAGCATCCACCGCTCCAAGGCCGTGGGCGAGCCGCCGCTGCTGCTGCCGTTCTCGGTGTTCTTCGCGATCCGCGACGCCGTGGCTGCCGTTGGCGACTACCGCATCAACCCGCCGCTGAAGGCCCCGGCCACCAGCGAGGCGATCCTGGACGCCGTCGACGCCGTGCGCGAAGCCGCGGCGCAGCCAGCCTGAGCTGGCGGAACGATCGCAGGAAGCGCGCGCCTGCGGGCGCCCCCGGACTTTCCCCCCTTGGCCGCGTTGACGGGCATGGGGCCGGTGGAAGAAGCAGGCGCGCGCCACCCTTGCGATGACACAGCGCAGGCAGCACCACAGCATCAAGCAGCAACCAGGCAACACCGACAAGGCCCCCGACATGCAGGACGCACCGCTCAAACCCTTCCGCTTCGCCGACGCCGCCCGCATGGTGCGCGCCGGCGTGCCGGCGGCGATGGTCACCATCGTCGAGGTCAAGGGCTCGGCCCCGCGCGAGTTCGGCATCCGCATGCTGGTCAGCGCCGACGACCTGGTCGGCACCATCGGCGGCGGCCACCTGGAGTGGCGCGGCATGGATATCGCGCGCGAGATGCTGGTGCGCGGTGAACAACGCCGGATCGAGCGCATCCCGCTCGGGCCGGCACTGGGCCAGTGCTGCGGCGGCGTGGTGCAGCTCGCATTCGAGGTGCTGGGCGAAGCCGACCTGCACTGGCTTGACGCGGTCGAACGCAATTTCACCGCCGGCAAGGCACTGCAGCGCCAGGTGCCGGCCAGCGGCGCGATCACCCATGGCGACAGCCATGCCGTGACCCCCGGCGTAACGCTGCACGCCGACGGCAGCTGGACCGATACGCTGGTGCCCGACACCATGCACGTGGTGCTGTTTGGCGCGGGCCATGTCGGCCATGCACTGGTCAAGGTGCTGGCCACGCTGCCGTGCCGCGTGCACTGGGTCGACGAGCGCGACACGCTGTTCCCCGGCGGGCTGCCCGACAATGTCGAGGCCGAGGCCAGCGACACGCCCGAAGCGGTAGTGGCGCAGGCGCCCGCGGGCAGCTACTTCCTGGTCATGACGCACAGCCATGCGCTGGACCAGACCCTGTGCGAAGAAATCCTCAAGCGCACCGATTTCGCCTACTTCGGCCTGATCGGCTCCAAGACCAAGCGCGCGCGCTTTGAACACCGCATGGCCGAGCACGGCATCGACCCGGCCCGGTTTGCGGAAATGACATGCCCCATGGGGGTTCCCGGGATTACCGACAAGGCTCCGGCTATGATTGCGGTAGCCATCGTCGCCCAGCTGCTCCAGGTCCGCGAACAGCGCCTTGCCGCGCTGCGTCTGGGCCGCCCGGAGGCGGTGCATCCCTGAACCCGTGCCGCCGGCCCCGCCGGCAGGCACAGAAAAGCCCAGAAACGAGGCCCCCATGACCATCGATGCCGCGCTCGCGGAACAGATCCGCCGCACTCCCAAGGCCGAACTGCATGTGCATATCGAAGGCACGCTTGAGCCGGAACTGATCTTCCGGCTCGCGCAGCGCAACCAGGTGGCGCTGCCCTATCCCAGCGTCGAGGCGCTGCGCGCCGCCTACGCCTTCACCGACCTGCAGTCGTTCCTGGACATCTACTACGCCGGCGCCAGCGTGCTGCTGACCGAGGAAGATTTCTTCGACATGACCATGGACTACGTCAAGCGCGCCGTCGCCGACAACGTCCGCCACGCCGAGATCTTCTTCGATCCGCAGACCCATACCGCGCGCGGCGTGCCCATCGGCGTGGTGATCGACGGCATCGCCGATGCCCTGGCCCAGGCGCGCACCGAATATGACTTCTCCAGCAGCCTGATCCTGTGCTTCCTGCGCCATCTGCCGGAGGAAGACGCCTTCGCCACGCTGGAGGCCGCGCTGCCCTACCGCGACCGCTTTGTCGGCGTGGGCCTGGATTCGTCCGAGCGAGGCAACCCGCCCGAGAAGTTCGCGCGCGTGTTCGCCAGGGCGCGCGAGCTGGGCCTGCACCTGGTGGCCCACGCGGGCGAGGAAGGTCCGGCGCAATACGTCACCGACGCGCTCGACATCCTCAAGGCGCAGCGTATCGACCACGGCGTGCGCGCCATCGACGATCCGGCGCTGGTGGAACGCCTGGCGCGCGAGCGCGTGGCGCTGACCGTGTGCCCGCTGTCGAACGTCAAGCTCAAGGTCTACCCGGACCTGCGCGACCACCCGCTCAAGCGCATGCTCGATGCCGGCGTGGTGATCACGCTGCATTCGGACGATCCTGCCTACTTCGGCGGCTATATGAACGCCAACTGGGAAGCCACCTTCGAGGCGCTGCCGCTGGACGCGGCCGATGCCCACAAGCTTGCCCGCAACAGCTTTGAAGCGGCCTTCCTGCCTGCCATGCAGAAGGCCGAATTCCTGGCGGAAGTCGACCACTTCTGGTCGAGCCCGCCCAAGTCCCCGCCCGCAACGGCCCCAGCGGCCTGAGCGCGGCGCATGCCAATAGCCCGGCCCGCTGCTTGAACCATGCCGTTCCGCGCGGGCCGGCCACAAGAGACACACCATGACGACCAACCCCAAGACTGACTCCCTCACCCGTGCCATTCGCGGCCGCGTGCTGCATTTCCTGCGCGATCCGCAATTCCATGAGGATGCATATCAGTATTGGGACGACGGGGTGCTGATCGTCACCAACGGGCGCATCGCCGCTGCCGGCGACTATACGCAGCTGGCTGCGCGCATTCCGGCCGACGCCGAGATCGTCGACCACCGCGGCAAGCTGATCGTGCCCGGCTTTATCGACACCCACGTGCACTACCCGCAGACCGACATGATCGCGTCGCCGTCGCCGGGCCTGCTGCACTGGCTCGAGACCTACACCTTCCCCGAAGAGCGCCGCTTTGCCGATCCCGACTACGCGCGCGGCGTGGCCGGCTTCTTCACCGAGGAACTGCTGCGCAACGGCACCACCAGCGCGGTGGTCTGGAGCACGGTGCACAAGGCCTCGGCCGAGGCCCTCTTTGCCGAAAGCGAGGCGCGCAACCTGCGCATGGTCACGGGCAAGGTGATGATGGACCGCAACTGCCCGGAATTCCTGCGCGATACGGCCGAGACCGGTGCCCGGGACTCCGCCGACCTGCTCTCGCGCTGGCATAACAAGGGACGCCTGGCCTACGCCATCACACCGCGCTTTGCCCCGACCTCGACCGAGGCGCAGCTGGCCGCCTGCGGCGAGCTGGCGCGCGCCTATCCGGACGCCTTTATCCAGACCCACGTGGCCGAGAACCGCGACGAGGTCAAATGGGTGGCCGAGCTGTTCCCGGACGCGCGCAGCTACCTGGACGTGTACGACCGCTACGGCCTGCTGCGCCCGGGCGCGATGTACGGCCACGCCATCTACCTGGACCAGGACGACCGCCGGCGCCTGGCCGACAGCGGCGCCGCGGTGGCGCATTGCCCCACCTCCAACCTGTTCCTGGGCAGCGGCTTCTATGACTTCCACCAGTCCGACGCCAACCGCCTGAACGTGACGCTGGCCACCGACGTCGGCGGCGGCACCTCGTTCTCGATGTTCCGCACCATGAACGCGGCGCACAAGGTGGCGCGCATGGGCAGCTACTACCTGACCGCGCTGCGCATGTTCTACCTGGCCACCCGTGCCGCGGCCGAGGCGCTGGGCTGGACCGACCGCGTCGGCAGCTTCAGCGTTGGCTGCGAGGCCGATTTCATCGTGCTGGACCCCAAGGCCACGCCGCTGATCGCCCGCCGCAGCAACCGCTCGGAAACGCTGGAAGAAGAGCTGTTCGCCTTTGCCATGCTGGGCGACGACCGCGTCATCGACAGCGTCTATGTGATGGGCGAGGCCGCCCACGTGCCGGCCGCCTGATCCGTCACCTGGCCAGCAGCCGCCCGCCGCCATGCGGCGGGCGCGCTTTTACCGCTTCGCCCCCGCCTCCGGCTTGACGACCGTCAAGGCCGTCTTCGACAAAGCCTTCTAACCTTGCGGTTCCGCCGCGGCCGTTCTGCGCGCCGTGCGCCCTTACCCATCCGACCGCAATCAGAAGGTTCCGCATGACCGCTTTCCAATCCGCCGCTCACGCCCCTGAGCGCGCCAGTGGCCCGCATGACGTGCCCCATGCCGCGCGCAAGGGCGCGCCCAACCACGCCCCGCTGCCGGAGCCGATTGCGCCGGACGCCCCGCTGCCCTCGCGCAAGATCATCCGCGGCTGGCTGATCCCGCTGGGCCAGCGCAGCACGCCGCGCGCACTGCTGCTGTTCGCCTTCGACTACCTGTTGTTCGGCGCCGTGCTGGCCGGCGTGGTGCTGGCGCAGCACTGGGCCGCCAAGCTGGCGCTGGGCGTGCTGGCCGGGCTGATCATCGCGCGCCTGTTTATCATCGGCCACGATGCCTGCCACCAGAGCCTGACCCCGCGCCGCGGCCTGAACAAGTGGCTGGGCCGGCTCACCTTCCTGCCCTCGCTGACGCCGTACAGCCTGTGGGAAGTCGGCCACAACGTGGTGCACCATGGCTATACCAACCTGAAGGGCTTCGACTTCGTCTGGGCGCCCTACTCACTGGAAGAATTCAACGCGCTGCCGCGCTGGCGCCGCGTGATGGAGCGCATCTACCGCACCGGCTTCGGCCCGGGCCTGTACTACCTGGTGGAAATCTGGTGGTGCAAGATGTTCTTCCCCAGCAAGCGCCAGATGGCTACGCGCCGCCCGATCTTCACCGGCGACTGTGTGCTGGTAGCCGCCTTCGGGCTGGCCTGGATCGGCGCGCTGGCGGGCCTGGCGCTGGCCACGGAGCAGTCGGTGTGGTTGCTGACCGGCGCGGGCTTTGTGCTGCCATTCCTGGTCTGGAACGTCACCGTCGGCTTCGTGCTGTATGTGCACCACACCCACACCAGCGTCGCCTGGTATGACACCAAGGCCATGTGGGCCAAGGCACAGCCCTTTGTCTCGACCACCGTGCACCTGCGCTTCCGCCACGGCATCGGCGCGGCGCTGCACCACATCATGGAACACACCGCGCACCACGTCGACATGAGCGTGCCACTGTACCGCCTCAAGCGCGCCCAGGCACTGCTGGAGCACGCGCTGCCGGGCCGCATCATCATCGAGAACTTCTCCTGGCGCTGGTATTTCGATACCGCGCGCCGCTGCAAGCTCTATGACTTCAAGGCCCTGTGCTGGACCGATTTCCGCGGCCGCCAGACCAGCGACAACGCGCCTGTACCCGGCTGAGGGTGCAGGCCTTGTGGCGGGGGCAGGTGGACGCCTCCCCCCCCCCCCCCGCCGCTATAATTGCCGCTTCCATTGGGGAGTAGCCGCCCTGCTCTCACCGCGCCGCGCAATGCGGACTCCGGGGGACAGGGGCGTACGTCAACAGACTTGACCGCTTGCGGTTATGGCGTGCGCAGCTCCGGACCCGCCCGGCCGTACTGATACGGACCCGGCAGCGTCCAGCCTGGCGAGACCGATGACCATACCTTTCTGGCCGGGCCGGGAAAGGTGTGCGTCATTGGCATCTCGCGATGCATTGCGGCCCGGTTACCCCACAAGACCAATATGGAAGCCTTCCTCGTCTCCACAGGCATCGTCGCCCTCGCTGAAATGGGCGACAAGACGCAATTGCTGTCGCTGGTGCTGGCCGCGCGCTACCGCAAGCCCGTTCCCATCATCCTTGGCATCCTGATCGCCACGCTGTTCAACCACGGCTTTGCCGGTGCGCTCGGCGGCTGGATCACGCATGTGCTGGGCGAAAGCCTGCTGCGCTGGATCCTGGGCCTGGGCTTTATCGCAATGGCGGCATGGATGCTGATCCCCGACAAGCTCGACGACGCCGAACAAGCCAGGCCGGTCAAGGGCGCCCTTGGCATCCTCGGCACCACCATCGTGGCCTTCTTCTTTGCCGAGATGGGCGACAAGACCCAGATCGCCACCGTGGCGCTGGCCGCGCGCTTCAGCGATGCGGTGATTGCCGTGGTGGCCGGCACCACCTTCGGCATGATGGTCGCCAATGCGCCGGCGGTCCTGCTTGGCGACAAGTTTGCCAACAAGATGCCGATCGGACTGGTGCACAAGATCGCGGCGGGGATTTTCCTGGTGCTGGGGGTGCTGGCGTTGCTGAATATCGGCGGATAAGTCGCCGAAAAAAAACGGGGCACAAGGCCCCGTTCAAACCCTCGCCGGTCCGGTACTGACGGTTGCCAACTGCACAACCCTCCGGACCGTCGATCACCGATGCTCGGAATTCGCGGGCCGGCGGCACGCGCCGGCCCTGATGCTTTTCAGATCAGGCCACCCTCAGTTGGTGGTCTTGGCACCGCCTTCGAACCACTGGCCCAGCAGGGCGCGTTCGTCGTCGGTGATCTGCGTCACATTGCCCAGCGGCATCGCCTTCTGCTGCACGGCCTGCTGGTAGATCAGCTGCGCGTGGGCCTTGATGTCTTCCGCGGTATCGAGCTTGATGCCCTTGGCTGCGGTCGGCATCATCTTCGGCTGCTCGGCGTGGCACTGCACGCAGCGTGCGTTCATCACTTCCTGCACCTTGGCAAAGCTGACGGCGGTGGCGGCTTCACCACCTTCTGCCTTGGCCACGGCCGGGCGCGGTTGCGGCGCGATCAGCACGGCGACCACGGCCAGCACGGCAACGCCGGCTGCGGGCCAGGCCACGTTGATCTTGCCCTTGTGCTTGAGGATGAAGAACTGGCGGATCAGCACACCGGCGAGCATGATCAGGATCAGCGCGGCCCAGTTGTACTTGTAGCTGTAGGTCATGCTGTAGTGGTTCGACAGCATCGCGAACAGCACCGGCAGCGTGAAGTACGTGTTGTGCACGCTGCGCTGCTTGGCGTTCTTGCCATGGACCGGATCGACCGGCTGGCCCGCACGCAGCGCGGCAACCACCTTGCGCTGGCCCGGGATGATCCACACCAGCACGTTGGCGCTCATGATGGTGGCGATCATCGCACCGGTCAGCAGGAACGCCGCACGGCCCGAGAACAGGTGGCACGCCACGTAGGCAGCCACGGCCACGTAGATCGCCACCAGCACGCCCACGGTCTTGTCGCTCTTGCCGAACACGCGGCAGATCACGTCATAGACCACCCAGCCCGCGGCCAGGTAGGACAGCGCCAGGCCGACCGCCGCGCCGGGCGACATGTCGTAGACGTTCTTGTCGATCAGGAACGTGCTGGCGTTGAACAGGTACAGCACCACCAGCAGGCCGAAGCCGGTCATCCACGTGGAATACGACTCCCAGTAGAACCAGTGCAGGTTCTCAGGCAGCGTCTTGGGTGCGGTCAGGTATTTCTGCGGGTTGTAGAAACCGCCGCCGTGCACGGCCCACAGCTCGCCGCCGACACCCTTCTCCTGCAGGTCAGGATCGGTGGGACGGGTCAGGCTGTTGTCGAGCCAGACGAAATAGAACGAGGAGCCGATCCACGCGATCGCCGTGATGACGTGCACCCAGCGCAGCAGCAGATTGGCCCAGTCGAGAATGTAGCCTTCCATGTCTTGTCTCCTGTTTCCCTATGCCACCGCTTCAGCTGCCGCGGTAGGTCGAGTACGACCAGGGCGAGACCAGGAGGGGCACGTGGTAGTGCGCGTTGACATCGGCAATGCCGAAGCGCAGGGGCACCACGTCCAGGAAAGCCGGCTCGGGCAGCTGCGTGCCTTGCGCGCGGAAGTAGTCGCCCGCGGCGAATTCCAGCTCGTACACGCCAACGGCGAAGTCCGCACCTTCCAGCAGCGGCTGGTCGCAACGGCCGTCGTGGTTCGTCACGACTGTCTTCAGGGTTTCGCGGCGATTGTCGACAATTTTATGAAGAGTAACCGACATGCCCTTGCCGGGCGTGCCGGCAGCGGTGTCGAGTACGTGTGTGGTCAAGCGTCCCATCGTGTTTTTCCTTAGGCGATTGGGTTGTGAGGGGCGCCGCTGCCTTCACTAGCACCATTTGTGGGAATGGTGCCCGCTCGGTACGTCTGGTAACGCATCCCGGCGCTGGGTGGTGCGTGGCGACAATGCGCCTGCACTACCCGGTTGGCAATTCAGGGATTTCCCTGAGTTGTCGAAAACCTGAGTCGGTTTTGTTGACAATATTGGAGCAGTAACCAAATAATTGTCAACAATTTTTGGATCACCGCTGCCTGATGTCCAGGATTTGCGGTGCCCCGCCTGACTGCTGGTGCCACGATGTCCAAGAGCCTGAAGCTGATTGCCGCCAACGCCGAAACCAAGGCCGACGCCGAGCCGACCGAAATCCAGGCGGGCAAGCCCGCCAGGCCCGCACGCAAGGGCTCGGTCGAAGAGCGCATGTATCACGAGATCTACGACGCGATCATGGAGCACCGGCTGCCGCCGCGCACCAAGCTGACCGAGCATTCCCTTTGCGAGATCTATGCCACCGCGCGACACACTGTGCGCAAGGTGCTGTCGCACCTGGCCGCCGACGGCATGGTCGACCTCGAGCCCAACCGCGGCGCCTTTATCGCCAGCCCCTCCACCGACGAAGCGCACGACATGTTCGAGCTGCGCCAGATGCTGGAACGCGCGGTGCTGGAAAAGCTTGCCGGCATGCCCGACGTCAAGGCCGTGATCGCGCCGCTGCGCCAGATGGTGGCCAGCGAGCGCCAGGCCTTCCTCACGCATGACCGGCCCAAATGGATCCGCCTGTCCGCCGAGTTCCATACGGCGCTGGCGGAACTGTCGGGCAATGCGCTGCTGGTCAACATGATGCGCCGGCTGGTGTCGCGCACCACGCTGATGATCGCCAGCGTGGAAGCCCCGGGCAACAACGCCTGCTCGTTCGATGAACACGAAGAGATCCTCGACGCACTCGAACAGGGCAATGCCGCGCTGGCCCAGTCGCGCATGGCGCACCACCTTGGCGCCTGCGCCGACCGCGTGCAGCCGGACGAGCCGGGCAACTTTGATCTTCGCAGCGTGCTAGGCCGCTCCACCTAGCACGGTGTTCCCGCCCCTGCCCCCAACTACAAGGCCAGACCTGATCGGCAAACAGCACCCGGCTCACCGACGAGAGTGCTGAGACGACAGGCAGATAACGGTCCGGAGACCCTCCGGGATCCAGGACCGGGGCCATGGCAGTGGTGTTCCCATCAAACCAAAGGAGAGGAGACGCACCCATGAATTCCGCAAGCACCACGGTCCCGACGGACCTCACCAACGAGCGTTTGCCTTCCGGGCGCCTGCTCGCGCTCGGGTTGCAGCACGTTCTGGTGATGTACGCCGGCACGGTTGCCGTGCCCTTGATCGTTGGTGGCGCGCTCAAGCTGCCCAAGGACCAGCTGGCGTTCCTGATCAACGCCGACCTGTTCGCCGCGGGCCTGGCCACGCTGATCCAGGCCTTTGGTTTCTGGAAGTTCGGCATCCGCCTGCCGGTGATGATGGGCGTGACTTTCGCCTCGGTGGCGCCGATGATCGCCATCGGCACCGATCCCAATGTCGGCCTGCTCGGCATCTATGGCGCGGTGATCGCATCGGGGATATTCGGCATCCTGATCGCGCCGATGATGGGGCGCATGCTGGGACTGTTCCCGCCGGTGGTGACCGGCACGGTGATCACGCTGATCGGCGTGTCGCTGATGCGCGTGGGCATCAACTGGGCGGCCGGCGGCCAGCCCACCACCCGTGCCGTGATCGACGGCGTGGTCAAGGAGGTGCCCAACCTCGCCTACGGCGACCTGGCCAACCTCGGCATTGCCGGCCTGACGCTGCTGATCATCCTGCTGCTGACCAAGTACGGCCGTGGCCTGGTGGCCAACTGCGCAGTGCTGCTGGGCATCATCGCCGGCACGCTGGTGGCGATGGCGATGGGCAAGGTGTCCTTCGAAGGCCTGGATGAAGCCAGCTTCGTTGCCGTCATCACGCCGCTGCACTTCGGCATGCCGACCTTCGAAGTGACCGCCATCCTGTCGATGTGCATCGTCATGCTGATTACGCTGGTGGAGTCCACCGGCATGTTCCTGGCGCTGTCCGACATCACCGGCAAGAAGCTGA
Source organism: Cupriavidus sp. FW305-26 (assembly GCF_058787975.1). Classification (NCBI taxonomy): domain Bacteria; kingdom Pseudomonadati; phylum Pseudomonadota; class Betaproteobacteria; order Burkholderiales; family Burkholderiaceae; genus Cupriavidus; species Cupriavidus sp. FW305-26. The sequence continues at coordinate 749 of NZ_JBYTAH010000084.1, read as the reverse complement.
GCAACGAGGACCTGACCCGCGGCCTGCGCGCTGACGGCCTGGGCACCGTGATCGGCGGCATCTTCAACACCTTCCCGTATACCTCGTTCTCGCAGAACGTGGGCCTGGTGACGGTGACCGGCGTGCGCTCGCGCTACGTGGCGGCTGCCGGCGGCATCATCCTGATCGCCTTCGGCCTGTTCCCCAAGATGGCCCACGTGGTGGCCTCGGTGCCGCAGTTCGTGCTGGGCGGCGCCGGCATCGTGATGTTCGGCATGGTGGCCGCCACCGGCATCCGTATCCTGGGTTCGTGCGATTTCAACCGCAACCGCCACAACCTGTTCATCGTCGCCATCTCGATCGGCGCCGGCATGATCCCGACGCTGGCACCGACCTTCTTCCAGTACCTGCCGAAGTGGACCGGGCCGTTCACCCACAGCGGCATCGTGCTGGGCACGATCGTGGCCGTGGCGCTGAACCTGTTCTACAACGGCATCCAGTCGCGCGAGGAGGCCATGCGCAACGCCGCCGCCAACTCGCACGGCACCGAGTAACTGAAGCAACGGTATCGAAGTATCCGACACCGCCGCCGGCACGACTGGCACGTTCATTGCGTGATGGTCGGCGCTTGCGGGCGGCGCGGCGGTGCCGGGCGTTTTCCTGAAGCAAGCAAAGACACATGACAAAAGATAACTATCCACGCGATCTCATCGGTTACGGCGCCCGGCCGCCGCACGCCCGCTGGCCGGGCGGTGCGCGCGTTGCGCTGC
>NZ_JBYTAH010000083.1:0-28436 GCF_058787975.1 Cupriavidus sp. FW305-26 | reverse complement strand
CCCTGGACGCTCAAGTCCTCAGACGCCTAGCGGATACCGCCGGCGGCCGCAAGGGACGCCCTCAAAAGACCGCTTACATGCGACGTGCCGTCTTGGGTGCAAGCCCGAGCAACGATTTGATAGCCGCAGAGGTTTGCGAGCGCGCCTTCAGTTCGAGCACTTGGCCGAGCAGGGTCAGCGAGATAATGACGGCCGCGGCCTCAAAGTACACGCCGATGCGACCGTCGGCAGCAAAGGCCTGGGGGAACGCGCCCGGCGCCACGGTCGCGCCCACACTGTAGACATAGGCCGCACCGGTCCCCAGGCCGATCAGCGTCCACATGTTGGGGCTGCGATGCAGAAATGACTGGAAACACCGCTGAAAGAAGGGCAAGCCAGCCCATAGCACAACCGGCGTCGACAAAACCAGCTCGACCCAACTCTGGGTCGACGCCTGCATCCAACCGAATCGATGCCCGAACATGGCAAGCACCACCGTCACCACCGTCAACGGCAACGTCCACCAAAAGCGGCGCCGAAAATCCGTCAGCTCCGGATGTTCGCTCTCGTCGAGCTCGGGGAGCAGCGGCTCCAGCGCCATCCCGCACTTCGGACAGTTGCCGGGATGATCCTGCCGGATCTCGGGGTGCATCGGACAGGTATAGATCGTGCCGGGCAGCACCGGTTCTGCCGCCGGCGTTTCTGCCGGCGTGATGTACCTGGCCGGGTCCGCCTCGAATTTCCGCTGACACGATGCGCTGCAAAAATAATATGGGATGCCAGCGTGTTCGGTCTGGAATGCCGAGTCAGCCGACACCGCCATGCCGCAGACGGGATCCTTCCTTGCGCCGGCGCCCGCGACAGGGCCGTCGTCGGGCGCCGCGTGGCCATGATGGTGATGGTGGCCAGCGTGCGCAGCATGGGTGTGGCTCCCCTCCTCGTCTTGGCGGCCCTCTTCTTGTGGGTGGCGTTGGCTGCTGGTTTCATTCATGGAATGACTCCCGGTTAGTCGTTGCGCTGTCCATCCACAGCGTCGTTGGCCTTATCCGACGCGGCGCTGCGCCCGTGGCCGCCATGGAATAGATGCATCAACGGGCACAGCAACACTAGCGCAAACGGCAACCAGGAAGCAACCACGCTCCAATGACGCATGCCGAGCGCAATCGCCGCAATGGCGACGGCCATCCAGAGCAGAGACCAAGGAAACCGCAAGAATCGACCGGCATTCGCGCCGGCGGCCGGCGATCGTTGTTGGCACTCCTTCATGACAAACTCCTTACGCAATCATGACGAAAAGCTGACCGGCCTTGGGTTGCTCCGTTCAGTCTTGATGACATCAAGATAGACCTTCCGATCATGGGAAGGTCAAGCCTGTTCAATTGCGAAGATTGCGCCATGTCAAAAAGCTCCAGGGTGATACACTGCCCCGCAAAAAGGCACACCATGACAGACACCATCCGGATTCTCATCGAGCGCTGGAAGACCGACGCCAGCGGCTGCTACCAGACCTGGTTTCTTTGGCCTGAGCGGCTTAAGAATTTCCGCTCGATCCGGCGTGGCATTGGTGCCGTGGTCGACGAGATCCAGGCCGGCACATTCGGCAACGCGTATCGCGGTTCCTCCCTCGAAACCGTGGTGTCCTCTATTGCTGAGCAGCGGCAGATTTTCAAAGGCGCGGATCACGCCTTCCTGTGGAAGCCAAAGCTTCGCATTCCGGACATCTATGAGAACGCCGAGAACCAGCGCGCCTTTGCTAGGTTGTTGCACGCCTGCAATTGCTGCGACACCGAGCAGGAGGTCCTCAATGCGATTCGACATCTGAGCAGCCTTGGCATCAAGGGGCTCGGGCCGGCTGCTGCCAATCTGCTCTATTTCATTCATCCCACGCTGGTCGTGCCATTCAATACCGCCATTGTCAATGGCTATAACGCCCTGACCGGTTCCGCAGTCAAGCTTGGAAAATGGGATCACTATCTGGCGATGCGCGAAGGTGTGCTCGCGCTGAATCAGCGCTATCGCGCCCTCCTCTCCAACGATCTTGGCGCGATCGCCGGCCTGCTGTTTGACGTCGGGATGGAACGCTACCCGCTGCCACCGCAGCAAGCTCAGGCCGGCGATGTTGCCGCCTGGGAGCAGGATCTGGCTAAAGTGCGCGAGCAAGCAGCGGCCCTCGCCAGGCAGATTCAGCTCGCACAGACTGAAGATGCTACGCATACGGAGGTGCAGGGTTGGCTGCGGGACCTCGGCAGATCGCTTGGCTTCTCGGTATGGATTGCCACCAATGACAGAAGCCGCCTGTACAACGGCGAACCACTGAGCAACGGCTGTCTTGCGAGCTTGCCGCCGGCGCTGCTCATCGCGGGTGGCGATACCGTACCGCTCATCGACACCGTCTGGCTGAACTCCACGACCCTTGAGGTCGAGGCTGCCTTTGAAGTCGAGCATACCACCTCGATCTATTCCGGCATCGTGCGCTTGCTCGATCTGGCATTGGGTTCCAACCAGTCTGCCAACAAGCACCTCTTTCTCGTCGCGCCCGATGGACGGGAAGCCGATGTACGCGCCCAGCTAAGCCGGCCTGCCTTCAGTCGTGTGTCCGAACTCAATATTCGGTACGTCCCCTACTCAAGCTTGCGCGAGCATCGCGAAAGCATAGCTCGCTTTGGCACGGGGATAAAGCCGATCGAAGCCATCGCAAAGCTCCTTTAATTGGCACCGTGCGCGGAGTTATCATCCGGACGTGTCGCCATCAACCGGCCCGCGCCCACCGGAGCCAGGACCGGTAACGATACTGCTGTGGAAGCCTTTAGCCCGTCGTGGGCGGCCTGGCCGCACCCAGTCCGACATCCGCCTTCAAGGCCGCCGCCAGCAACAGGCTGACCGCCCAGGCGACCCAAAGCGTCGCGACGGTGTGCGACAGGAAGTGCGCGCCCTGAACCAGGCGAGCAACACCGAGCAAGCCACCGAGCACCAATCCCGCAGCAAGCCCGAGTCTTGCCCATCGCAAACCTGCCGGTCGCAGTGCGATAGCCCAGACGATCCAAAGATAGCCCGTGGATGCATGGCCGGCGGGAAAGCACTGTCCCGGCTTGACCCCGGCCGGCAGCGCCTCCAGCAGGCGCAGATAGGCGACGCTGCCGCCAAAGTCCGTCATGTCCCAGGGGCAATGCCGGCCTGTCGCCAGCTTTAGCATCGTGATGGTCAAAGGAATGACAATCATGCCAGCGGCCGCCAGTAGCGCATTGCGACGAGGCAGCCACCGGAGCCGACCTCGCCAGCCCAGCCAGCAGACGAACATGGCCGTGCCCACGGCAAGATAGGTAATTCGCTTCGTCGCCTTGTGCAATACGTCTTCAAAAAGCCAGTGTTCGCGCAACGGAAAGACACCGCGCGCGGCGTCGAAGAACCAACCTGCCACCCAGCGGTCAAGATCCGTGGCTTGGAACACATAGAGGGCCACGAGGCCAGCCAACGCCAGCATCAGCCATTGCTGGCGCAACCAGCGGTCATTGCCTACGCGAGCTTGTGCCAACTGTAAATCCGAGCTCCGACATCATTATGCGTTGCGGCAGCGTGCCGATAGATCTAGGGCGTCGTCCCTGATTTTGGTGTGTACGTCGAGCAGGCCAAGGACTGTCGGAAACAAGTTGTCGTGCGAAGCCGCTTCACCCGCGCGGGCACGCAGGCACGCGATGTCAAGCCCTGCTCGCTGCGCGAACGACGGCGAGAACCACATCACCATCGGGACCTCGGTCTGTTCCCTCGGCGCGATCGCGTAAGGCATGCCATGAAGGAACAGTCCATTTTCCCCGAGCGATTCGCCGTGGTCCGAGACATAGACCATGGCGGTGTCATAGCGCCTGTCCAGCTGTTTGAGCCAGTCTATGGTGCTCGCGAGCACGTGGTCGGTGTACAGCAACGCATTGTCGTAGGCGTTTCGGATCTCTTCGCGTGTACAACGCGAAAGATCCTCGGTTCCGCAGGTCGGACCGAATCGCGCGAACTTCGTGGGGTAACGCTTGTAATAAGCAGGGCCGTGGTTGCCCAGCTGATGCAAAACCAACATCAGACTGCCAGGCATTCGACGCATCAAGCCTTCTGCGCCATCCAGCAATACCTCATCCAGGCAGCGTTCGCGATCGCATATTTCTGGCATCGCCGGCGGGTCCGGCTGCCACGTTGGCAGGCCAGCACAGATGCCCTTGCATCCGGATTGATTGTCGACCCAGCCAACATTCAATCCAGCACGCTTGACGACATGTAGCAGGGACTCGCTGCCTTTGATGGCATCCTCGTCATAGTTGCGGCGTCCCTGCGCTGAGAACATGCAGGGCAAGGAGACTTCGGTGTTGCTGCCGCAACTGGTGACCTCGGCGAAGTTGATGACTGTCCGCCGAGCTAATTCCGGCGTGGTGTCGTTGGGCGAGCGGCCACTCAGCCCCCAGTCTGCCGCGCGAGCGGTTTCCCCCACCACCACGACGAAGAGGACCGGCTTTTTAGTCTTCTGCCAGCTTGCGCCGAGTTGCGCATCCATGCCGATCGGTCGGCGCGGCTTGTCCGACACCCTGGCGTCCCGGGTCAGCACGCTGGCGAAGGCGTAGACAGCGCTAGCCGGCGCCAGCAAGTAGCGGATCTCCTTATGGTTGCGCATCTGCGCCGAGAAGTCCTTGAACACCAAAGACAGCACGCCCAGCCCGGCAAGGAGTGCAATCAGGATCGCCACGGCGCGTACCCCGAGGCTCTTCGCCAGCGCACGCCTGCGCAACGTCACCCGGGACAGCAGCAGCATGGGTGGCAACGCAAGCAGGAAGATGCTTGCCATCATGCGCGCCGTCAGCAGTTCGCTGGCTTCCGCAATATCGGTGCGCAGCACATTGCGGGCCATGCTGGGGTCAAGGTAGATGCCGTACTGCCCCATGAAATAGCTGGAACTCGCCGCCGCCACCGCCAGGAGTGCCAGCAACGGCTTGGTGGTCCACCGATTCAACAGGGGTGCCAGCAGTGCGAAATGCGCTGCGGTCAGCGCGGCGCCAACTGCTACACCGTATCCGACATCGCGCAGGCCGCTGACGGGGCGGTCGGCAAAGAGCGCCCGCCAGAAGGGGCCGTTCAGAACCAGGACGAAGTACAAGCAGAGGCCAAGCAGCAGCGTCTCGGTGCTGAGGATCAGGCGCCACGAGCGAAGCCCCCTACCTTGTCGCTCGACGGGCACAGCAGGGTCTCCGGATGACGCCCGGTTCAAATTGCGATCAAGCATTGGTGCACCGACAGGAGGGCCGCAATTGCCAAAAGGCGCCGTCGCGCCAGGCGACGAACCAAGGACCCGTCATAGACAAAAAAATCACGCCTCAGGCGCGACTAACAAACAGCGGAAACCCCTCGCAATGCGAGAAGCTGATCGCGGCATTGTCATTGCACACCGCGATCTTGCTACACCGCTACCCGGCGATGCTGCACCTGCCTGTTCCGCGAGATTCACAACGACGCGGCGTTGGCAGGCAGTCCCCCCTACCGGCGACCAGCCAGCGACCGGCCAACCTCGGCGAGGCCATGCTGTGCCGACATCAGGCGCCGTCAGTGAAGGTGTCGCGAGCGCCCGCGGCGTGGTTGCCGTCCGTGAACGGATCGCGGGTTCCCATCGCGTGACTGCCATCCGTGAACGGATCGCGCGTACCCATTGCGTGCCCGCCATCGGTAAAGGGATCACGCGGCGAATTCACGCCTGCGTTGGCAAAGCTGGCCACGCCGCCCAGCGTAGCAACGGTCAGAACCATCAGAGCAGTCTTCTTCAACGTACGCATTTTAGCTTCTCCTTTTGAGTTGTGGCTCCTTGAGCCTGCAAGGCCAGTTTAGAGCGCGGTACCCCACTGAGCCGTGACGGCGAAATTACAAATCCGTCATCTCAGCAACGGTCCGAGCGGCGCCGGCACGTTGCGTGCGACGGTGCCCAAGATAGCGATAAGGAAGGTTTTCATGATGGTCCTCATTGGCTTATATGCAGCGTGCGCCCAAGGCGCTTGAGCACCCCGGTCGGCATGCGACGCTGGAGCAGCACCACTTCCAATTGCTGCGCGCGGCCGAGTCAGTGTCTGGCATGACGGAATATAGTGCGCGCAAATAACCCAGACAGCGGGCGGTCCCAATGCACATGAGGGCTTGTGCGAGAAACACTGCCAGCTTCGGGATCGGGCGCGCCCCAATGGTCCGCTACAGCGGCAGAGTCGATTGGGGACCAGCTCACCGGCGCTGGATCAGTGCCTTTGTATTCGATAGCGCGTGGCAGCAACTTGCCTTTGACGAATATCCGACTCGATCGTGAACCTGGCGATCGTACTGTCCGGAGCCCTGGTGATGTGGTGGGACTCCAACTTCCCTGATCTGGTCCTTGGGCTGGTGGTATCTGTGATTGCTGCCAACGGTGGGCGGGAAATCCAACAGGGCAAGCCTCAAATCAGTCACCCCTGTTATCTGCGCGCCCCATCTAGTAGAGCGGCTACCCGCTGGGTAGCCCGGCGTGTTCACGGGCGCGCTGACCTTGTATCGTTACGGCTTAGCCTGCATGTTTTGGCTGAGGCGGCCGAGGTTGCGGAAAAGACCCATTCGGAGGCAACCTGACCCTCCCCCGGCTACCGGGAATGCATGACCCTTGACTCTGTATCTACTTCAGGGTGTGAAATGCTTCTGATAGACCGAAAAAGGCGAATGATGAAGATCGACCCAGCCCATACCGTAGGCGCCGCGGAAAGCACCCTAAACTCGGATCAGGCGCAGCGCCTGGACGGCGCTACGACCGTCTTCCTCATTCCCAACATGGATTGCCGCAACGAAGAAGCGGCAATCCGGGCACGGCTTGCCAAGTTGCCAGAGGTAGAGTCCCTGTCGTTCGACCTGCCGCAGCGCCGACTTGCTGTCCGGCATGCGCTATCGACCCCAGAGCCGCTGCTCGAGGCCCTCCATGCGATCGGCATGCAGGCGTCGCTGGAGGCCGGAGGCGATGCGGCGGGCGACGGCACTTGCGGCTCCGCTTGCTCCAGGTCCTGCGCAGGCAGCCAGAGCGCGGCGTCGAAGGATGTCTTCACGATTCCAAACATGGATTGCCGCTCCGAAGAGACGGCGATCCGCGACCGGCTGGAGCCACTAAGCGGCGTGCAGTCGCTCGAGTTCGACCTGCCCGCACGCCGGCTGTCGGTCGTGCACACGCTGCCCTCGGCGGAACTCCTGCTAGCGCAGTTGCGGGCGATCGGCATGCAGGCAAGGCTGGGTGAGAACACAGCCCCACCGGCAGCGAGCAGCAAGGTGATACCAGAGGCTGGCTGCAGTCCCTGCGACAAGCCGGCTATCTCGTTCGCTCCTGCAGCCAGCGGCAACACCACGCAGTTCCTGATCACCAACATGGACTGCCCCACCGAGGAAGCACTGATCCGCAAGCGCTTGGGCAAGGTGGAAGGCATCGATCGGCTGGACTTCGACCTGATGAACCGCCGGCTGGCAGTGCAGCATCGTCTTGCAGATCCCGCACTGGTCTTAGGCGCACTGCGCGAGATCGGCATGCATGCCACGGTCGAGCGCGAGGCAGGGGCAAGCTCCAAGGGACAAGTCACCTACCTGATCGAGAAGATGGACTGTCCGACCGAAGAGGCGCTGCTGCGCAAGGCCTTGGAAGCCATGCCGGGTGTCAGCGGCCTGCAGTTCAACCTGATGAGCCGCACCCTGACCGTCAGCCATTCGCTGAAGGACGAAGCGCCAATCACAGGGGTCATTGAGCGACTCGGCATGCAGCCGGTGCTGCGCGACCACAGTCGGCCGGCACCTGCAGTCACACGGGAGTTCGGCACCGGCATTTCGAAGGCGGCGTGGCTGCGTATGGGGGCTGCCGGCGTGCTGGCGGTCGGTGCAGAAGTCCTCGCGTTCTCGGGGATGGGTGAATCGGCGTGGCCGGTGGTGGGCGCGTCGCTGGCCGCCATTGCGCTGGGCGGCATCGAGACCCTGAAGAAAGGCTGGATCGCCCTGCGTACGCTGTCGCTGAACATGAACCTGCTGATGACGATTGCCGTCGTCGGTGCCGCCTTGATTGGCCAGTGGCCGGAAGCCGCTGTGGTGATCTGGCTGTTTGGCATCGCGGAGATGATCGAGGCGCTGAGCCTGGACCGGGCGCGCAATGCGATCCGCAAACTGATGGATTTGGCGCCGGAAACGGCACTGGTCCGCCAGGACGACGGTCGCTGGCAAGAGGTCAAGGCCGAGACCGTGTCGGTCGGCGCCATCGTGCGGGTGCGACCCGGCGAACGCATCGCCCTGGACGGCGTCGTGGTTTCAGGCGCCTCGGCAATCAATCAGGCGCCCATCACCGGCGAGAGCATGCCGGTGGAGAAAAACCCTGGCGACACGGTGTTCGCGGGCACGATCAACGAACGCGGCACCCTGGAATTCGAAGTGCACTCGCGCAAGGGAGAAACCACCCTCGACCGTATCGCCCGTTCGGTCCAGGAAGCCCAGGGCCAACGGGCACCGACGCAACGCTTCGTCGACCGCTTCGCGAGCGTCTACACCCCGTTTGTCTTTGCCCTGGCGATCGCCACTGCCGTAATCCCGCCGCTGTTCTTCGGTGCGCCCTGGTTCGACTGGGTCTACAAGGCCTTGGTGATGCTGGTGATTGCCTGCCCCTGCGCCTTGGTGATCTCGACCCCGGTCACGGTGGTCAGCGGCCTGGCAGCGGCCGCGCGGCGCGGCATCCTCGTCAAGGGTGGCTTGTACCTGGAACAAGGCCGTCTGCTACGCGCGGTGGCGCTGGACAAGACTGGCACGCTCACTCACGGCCGGCCGGCGCTTACCGATACGTTATCGACGGGCCCGCTTTCTGAGGCGGACGTGCTGCGCATTGCTGCCAGCCTGGATGCCTTGTCCGAGCACCCCGTGGCCACGGCGATCGTCCGCGCATACGGCGACCAGCCGCACGCCCCGGTGCAACGCTTCGAATCGCTGGCCGGCCGCGGCGTCAGGGGTGACATCGACGGCCAGACATACTACGTCGGCAATCACCGGCTGGCGAATGAACTCGGCGTGGCCGGCGAGGAGGTCCGCAAATTGCTGGAGAGCCTGGAAGCGCAGGCCAAGACGGCGGTGGTGCTCGCCACCGACAAGCAGGCACTGGGCGTCCTGGCAGTTGCCGATACGGTCCGCGACAGCAGCAAGCGTGCGATAGCGGCGCTCAAGCAGTTGGGCGTCGAGCCGGTGATGCTCACAGGCGACAACCGCAAGACCGCCGAAGCGGTGGCCGCGCAGGTCGGTATCACCGATGCCCGCGGCGACCTGCTGCCGCACGACAAGCTGGCTGCGATCGAAGCACTTGGCGCGAAGGCGCCTGTGGGCATGGTCGGCGATGGCGTAAACGATGCGCCCGCGCTGGCCAAGTCGAACATCGGCTTTGCGATGGGCGCCGCGGGCACCGACACCGCGATCGAGACCGCCGATGTGGCGCTGATGCAGGACGACTTGCGCAAGCTGCCCGAGTTCATTGCGCTGTCGCGCCGGGTGGGCGGCGTGCTGAAGGCGAACATCGCGTTTGCGATCGGCACCAAGGCGGTCTTCATGGTGCTCGCCTTCACCGGCCACGCGAGCCTGTGGCTCGCGATTCTCGCCGACATGGGGGCGAGCCTGGCAGTGGTGTTCAACGGATTGCGCCTGCTGGGCCCCTCCGCATCAGCCGACCGTGAACATGCGGGCTGATCGCAGCGTTAGTCTGGGCTACGCATTGGCGGCATTCATCGTGGCGATGGATGTCGTCACGAAAGGTGCTATCGTGACCTGGGTCGAGTACGGCTCAAGCCACGAGTGGCTGCCTGTCCTCAACATCGTGCATGTGCTGAACCGGGGTGCGGCCTTCAGTTTCCTGCACGGCGCTGGTGGCTGGCAGCAGTTCTTCTTTATCGCAATCGCCCTGGCGGCCTCGGCGTTCCTGGCGTACTTAATTCGGCGAGCGAGCACCTCCCGTGCAGAACGGATCAGCTTCGGGCTGATCCTGGGTGGCGCGTTGGCCAACATGATCGATCGGATCGCACGCGGAGCGGTGGTGGACTGGATCGATCTTCACTGGGGTCCATACCACTGGCCGGCCTTCAATGTCGCGGACATTGGCATTACCCTGGGTGCTGCCTTGATCGTGTTCCATGAACTCTTCGGCAGAAAACAGCAGGCACGCGCAGCCAACAGGTGAGCACGAAGGAGCCGACAGGCCGCTGTTGGCCACCGGCCGCGGCTGGGCCATCTATGTCGGCCCGGTTGAGGCTGGTCGGCTGCACCGGCATCTGGCAGCTCAGTTGGTATGGAGCAGGCAGGGATTGTTGCTCCTCGATGGCGCCTGGGGCGTACTGAGGACGCCTTGGCACTATTTTCCCGCCGGGTGACAGCATCGTCTCGTCGCGGCCGAACCGGTGCGCATGGTGTTCCTCGACCCGACTATGCACGGCGTTTCCCCTGCCTGCCCCCTCCGGCGGCCGCGACGGCCCTGAGCGCCGTGCAGGCGGATCTGCTGGAAGATGAACTGGACCGGTGGCTGCCAGGCACGACGCCGCCAGAGACAGAGGAAGTGTCACACCATTCCGCTGAAGATTCACATTGGGCAACGGTCCCGCCTCTGGCCGTAAACGGCGTTGGAGGGATCTGTACACGTCAAGAATGCTGCCGACGCCGTGGGTCTATCGTCTATCGTCCTCCCGCTTCATGCATTGGTTCGCCGAAACCAGCGGTCTATCGTTCCGCGCCTACGTGCGCTAGCTGCGCCTACAGCGTGCGGTGCGCTTACTTTCCGATAGTTGCACGCACATACGGAGGCGGCTCATCTTGCCGGCTTTACCGTCAGCGCGCATCTGACGCGCACCGTCGTGTCAACTTTCGGGATCGCGCCTGCGCCGCTGCGCGGCGCTCGGATTGCTTCTGCGGAGCAGTCCAGGCCGTCGCTTAAGCTGCACGGCCTGGCATTTGTCGATACCGCCTTGCCAAGAAGGCGCCAGAGAAGAACACAACCAAGGGGAAAAGCATGAAGATCGGCCAACTGGCTCGAACGGCTGGCACCACAGTGGAGACCGTCCGCTTCTACGAACAGGAGGGCTTGTTGCCAGCGCCCGCTCGTTCTTCCGGAAACTTCCGGCTATATGCTTCCGAGCACCTGGATCGTTTGGCGTTCATCCGGCATTGCCGCTCGCTGGACATGACACTGAACGAGATCCGGGTCTTGCTGCGCTTCAAGGATGCGCCCCACGACGATTGCGGAGAGGTCAATGTCCTGCTGGACAGCCACATTGGACATGTAGAGCATCGGATCCTAGAGCTGCGTGCCTTGGAACGGGACCTGAAGCAATTGCGCAGCCAGTGCGGTCAATCGCGAGAGGCAAAGGACTGCGGGATTCTCGAAGGCCTTACAAAAACGGCACACCAGACACCTCAGTCATTGGGAGAGGAGCAGGCACACGTCCAGGGTACCCACGGACGAAAACCTCCGGCCCCATCCGATCGTCCTGCTTGAGGGAAAGCTACGCTGCGGAGACCATCCAATCGGGATAGAATAGACCGTTTTTCGATGTCCCGAAACCCCTTATCGTTGATGCATCAGAGGATCCGTACTGCGCGCTGAACGTCGCTCATGAAAATCCAGCCGGCTTCAGCTTGCCCCGTGGCTGCAGCCTTGGCAATGGCGTCAGCCAGAACTTCAACCACGTCGTCGGCGCATACAAGTTCGAGCTTATATTCTGCGACGACGGCTTCAGCAAGCTCCATCGAATAATGCTGCTGCGTGGGATCCCCACTCGCGAGCGGCCGTTGCACCTTGGATACGGTGATGTTGTGACAACCGTTGCCGGAGTTACTCATGTCGCAATGACCCGAGTCTTTCAGCGCCTCCAAGACGTTGGCGATACGGTGTTGTCGAACGAATGCCTTGATCTCTTTCATTGGTGTTCCCCCTGGCAGCGATTCGGGCGGGCGAGACAGCGCGCAACTAACTCAGGTCGAAGCACGCTTGCGTTCCGCACGCCTTGCCACCCACTCGTACATGAGCGGCAGAAGCAAAAGCGTCAGCGCCGTTGACGTGATGAGTCCACCGACAACTACCGTCGCCAGAGGTCGTTGAACTTCTGCTCCCACCCCTTGTGAAAGTAGCATTGGCACCAGACCGAGGATTGCCACCGAGGCTGTCATTAACACGGGGCGCAGGCGCAGCGTGGCCCCTTGGCGCACCGCTTCGCGGATCGACAAGCCCTGGCGGCGCTGATCGTTGAGAAAAGAGATCAATACAATGCCGTTCAGCATTGCAACGCCGAAAACGGCAATAAAACCGATGGCGGATGGCACAGAGACATACTGTCCGGTCAACGCCAACCCGAAGACGCCGCCGATCACGGCGAACGGCACGTTAGCAATGATCAGAGTGGCGTGAGCGAGCGAGTTGAATGCTGTATACAGCAGCAGAAAGATGAGGCCAATGGTGAGCGGCACGATCAGGGTAAGCCGCGCCATAGCGCGCTGCTGATTCTCGAAAGCGCCACCCCATTCCATCCAATATCCCTCCTGCAGCTTGACCTGACGGCGGATTTTCGCGTCGGCCTCACGCACGAAGCCGTCCACGTCGCGGCCCTTCACGTCCATCTGCAACACAGCATAACGCTGGAGTTGCTCGCGGCGCACGAAAGTATAGCCCTCGTCCATTTCCACCGTGGCGACGCGTGACAGCGGCACCAGCGCGCCGGTCTGGGTGCGCAGCGGAATGTTGCTGATTGCCTGCCGACTGTCCCGATAGGCAGCGTCGAGCCGTACCTGAATATCAAAGCGACGCACGCCGTCGATAAGGGTGCTGACAGCCTTCCCGCCTATCCCTGCCTGAACGACCTCCAGGATCTCATCGGCATTGATGCCAAAGCGCGCGGCCGCTTCCCGGTTGACCTTGATCACGAGTTGGGGCTTGCCCTTATTAGCCTCCAACGAAAGATCGGCGACACCCGACACGGAGCCAAGCAATGGCTTGACTTGGCTCGCCAGCCTGTCAAGGATGGTGAGATCTGGCCCATAGATCTTCAGGGCGAGCGTAGCGCGAACGCCGGAGATCAGTTCTTCGACCCGCATCTGGATCGGCTGGGTATTCGAAAGCACGACCGTCGGCATCGCGCGCTCCAGCGTTTCCTTCATTCGGTCAGAAAGCTCCGGCAGGGTGATTTCCTCCGGCCATTGCTCGCGCGGCTTTACATCTACCAAGACCTCCATGTAGTTGGCATCGTTGGTCTCCCCTTTCTCCGCCCGCCCAATGGTGGCGAGCACCGACTTGGTTTGGGGGAACTGCTGTTTGAGAACAGCGTCCATCGTGCGAGAGATCCGTATTGATTCCTCCAGCGACGTGGAGGGAATACCGGTAACCCGGAACATGATGGCGCCCTCCTGCAACGTGGGCATAAACTCCTTACCGAGGAAGGGAAATATCCCCAGCGCCGCAGCCAGCAACGTCAGGGCTGAGCCAAGTACCCACTTCTTTTTCTCCAGCGCCAGGTCGAGAAGCGGCAGATAAACGGCCTTCACCCAGCGCACCAGGAAAGTATCCTTCTCCACCTTGGGTCTCAGAATCAAGGCCGATAGGACCGGTATCAGCGTCAGCGTAAGAATCAGCGAACCGGCCATGGCAAAGGTGATAGTAAGGGCCATGGGCTTGAAGAGCTTGCCCTCGAGCCCGGTGAGAGAAAACAGGGGCAGGAACACCACGATGATGATGAGGATGGCAAAGGCGATGGGATTGATCACCTCGCGCGCCGCTTCCAGGATGACATGGGTTCGATTCACGGTAGCTCCCGCGTGGTGGGAAAGCAGCCGGAAACCGTTCTCCACCATCACCACTGCGCCGTCCACCATCATGCCGATGCCGATCGCCAGGCCCGCCAGCGACATCAGGTTAGCGGAAAGGCCAAACTGCTGCATGAGCAGAAACGCGATCAGCATGGCAAGCGGAAGCGCGAGAATCACTACCAGCGCCGATCGTATTTCACCGAGGAACAAGACGAGCACGATTGCTACGAGGATCGAGCCTTCGATCAGAGCACTCTCGGCCGTTTTCAGGGCCTTTTTGACAATGTCCGTACGATCGTAGACCGGGTTGAGCGTTACACCGGCTGGCAGCGCCTGCTGCGCGAGCTGGAGCTTCTGCTTGACTCCATCCACCACGTGCTTGGCGTTTTCGTGAATGCGGGCCAGGGCAATGCCAAGCGTGACTTCCTGTCCGTCGCGAGTCACTGCACCGAAGCGGACGGCGGGGCCTTCCTTCACCTCGGCCAACTCGTGCAGGTGAATGGGAACTCCTTCTCGCTCGGCGACGACAATATTGCCGATGTCTGCGGTATTCGAGACCAACCCTAATCCGCGCACGAGGTACTGTTCCTGACCCAGATTCACATATTGACCGCCTACTTGCCGATTATTGGCAGCCAGCGCCTCCATCACGGCCTTGTAGCTGAGGCTGTACTTGATGAGCTTCTCGGGATTGATCAGGACCTGGAACTGCTTCTCCTGCCCCCCCCATGTCGTAATGTCATCCACGCCTGGCGCTGTGCGCAATATCAGGCGTACACTCCAATCATGCAACGTACGCAGATCCATGGCCGAGAGCTTCTTGTCGGCCGACTCGACCGTATACCAGAACACTTGGCCGAGCCCCGAACTATTCGGCCCCAGGGTCGGTTCCCCGTAGCCTGCCGGGATTCGCTCTCGCGCCTCCTGCAGCTTTTCGCCAACGAGGCGTCGGGCGAAATAGATGTCCAGGTCGTCCCTGAAATAGACGCCGACATAGGACAACCCGAAGAGAGACACTGAGCGGATCTGCTCAACCCCTGGCAGGCCTGCCATGGTGGTCTCGATGGGCGCCGTCAGGAGTTTCTCCACATCCTCCGCCGCCAGTCCTGGCGACTCCGTATAGACATTGACCTGGTTCGGCGTGACATCGGGAAAGGCGTCCACGGGCACTGCCAACCAAGCTCGCACGCCGAGGAATACAACCACCGCGAATCCCACCAACACCAGCACCTTGTAGCGTAGCGAAAAGTCAACGATGTGGTTCAACATGGCAGCGTCCTAGTGGCCTTCGCCCAGTTGTGCCTTCAAAAGGCGCGCCTTGAGGGCGTAGGTTCCCGCTGTCACCACCGTCTCGCCCACGGCGAGCCCCTTCTTGACTTCGACGCGGTCGCGAAGTCTTACGCCCAGTTCCACTGGGCGCGGCTCAAAGCCACCTCCCGATTCAACAAAGACCGTGGGTTGGCCTTGCATTAAGACCACGCCCTCTTCCGGCAGCAAGAGCGCTTTGCGGTTGGAGCCACTGCGGGTGTGTATCGCGGCTGTAGCGAACATCTCCGGCTTGAGGCGTCCGTCGAGGTTGGTCACTTCCACCCGCGCCTGCACCGTCCGCGTCTCCTTGTCTACGACCGCTGCGATATAGGTTAGCCGGCCCTGAAAGGCTTCGTCGGGGTAGGCGGCAACGGTGATGACGGCCGGCGCTCCAATCTGCACCTTGCTGAGATCCTTTTCAAAAAGGTTCGCCTCGATCCACAAGCGAGACAGATCGGCAATGACGAAGAGCTGCTTGTCCGGCTGCGCCAGCTCGCCCAAGATAGCGTGCTTTTCAATGACTGTTCCGGTGAATGGAGATATCAGCGGAAACGTGGAAACCGCGTTGCCGTTGGATGAAAGCACCTGGCTTACCCCGAGCATGCGCAGACGATCCGCAGCAGCAGCGAATGCCGCCTTCGACTTTTCGTACTCGGCATGCGCGCGCAGGTGGTCCTTCTGGGCGATGATCTGCTCGCCGTGGAGCTTTTCGGCACGTTCGAAGTCGGCTTTAGCCACTGCCTGAGCAGTCCTTGCCTGCAGATAAGCCGAATGGGCTTCGCCAACTTCCAGGCTATCTAGCACCGCGAGCGTCTGGCCGGCCCGCACCGCATCGCCCAGATTCGCCTGGACCTTGACGATGCGCCCCGGCACCCGCGGCGCCACGTGGACGATTCGCTCCTGATTGGGCCGAATCGTGGCG
The DNA here is from genome assembly GCF_058787975.1 of Cupriavidus sp. FW305-26. NCBI lineage: Bacteria > Pseudomonadati > Pseudomonadota > Betaproteobacteria > Burkholderiales > Burkholderiaceae > Cupriavidus > Cupriavidus sp. FW305-26. The sequence continues at coordinate 12,406 of NZ_JBYTAH010000083.1, read as the reverse complement.
GTCACGGTCAATTGCTCGGCGACCTCCTCTTCGCTCAGTCCTGCCGTCTTGATACCCGCCGCGCGGATTTCCTCGGCACTGAGCTTGAGCCGTTCCGCACCGCCGGGCTTGTCGGTGTCTTGCGACGACTCCTGGCTCTGTTGGGTCGCAGCAGCTTGGGGCGTTGGTGGTTCGCCCCGGCCGCAGCCTGACAAGGCCAGCACCGACAGCCCGGCCGCAAGGACGCGGCATCGCTGGAATAGGAAGAGTGCCTTCATGCGTGAACCTTCGAGGCGGGCCCCTCAGTGTGGCGCTCATGTAACATCCGACCGAGGGGTATCATTTCGACCTCAGCCAACCTGCCGCTTGTTCCAACTCGACGCGCGTCAGGGCCAGTTCGGTTAGGGCATCCAGCACCTCGCGTCGAGTATCCAGGACTTGCCGCGTCGCAAGCAAAAGCTGTGTGAGGCTGATCTCTCCGGCGCGGTAGGCCGTGGCGGAGAGGCGCTGGTTCTCCCGCAGGCGGCGCAGGACAAACTGCTCCACCTTGGTGACGCGCTGGCGCACGTTTGCCAAGTTTTGCCACAGGACTATCACGCTTGCGCTGGTATCGCGGATAGCGGCCTGTCGCTCAAGCTGGGCCTGGGTAAGCTCGGTGCCCGCCCTGCCGATGCCTGCTGCATTGCGGCGAAATAGCGGTAGCGGCAGCGAAACGCTCAGCCCTACAATCCTCTCGCGTCCCTGTACCGGCCCTTCGCGACCAGCGAAGAGTCCCACGGTGACATCCGGAAAGACCGCGGCCCGCTCCAGGCCAAGGCGACTGCGGGCGGCCTGCTCCCGGTGATCGAGGGCACGCAGTCGGGGCCGGGTGGAAGCCGTCGACAATAGCTGCTCGAGGCTATACGGCAAATCAGCGGCATCAGAAACAAGGTCGCCTTGGACTTGCGGCAGCGTATCCGCTGGCAGTTGCAGCGTCGCCGCGAGGTCGGCGCGGGCGCGGAGCAGTTGTTCGCGCACCGCCTCGAGCTGGTTGTCGGCGCGCCCTAGTTCTACTTCAGCAAGGTTGTGGTCAAGCTTCGTGTCCTCGCCTGCCTCGAACCGCTTTCTCGCAACGCTGACATTGTCCCGAATCAAGGCGACGACCTCCGCCTCCATGGCGGCGCGGGCCTGGAGGCTTAGCACGCGGACAAATCCCCGCTCGACTTCGGCCCGAACTTGCCTTCGTGTTTCTTCCACAACCTCCTGGAGCGCCGCCAGATCCTGCTCCGCCGCGGTCCGTCGGTATCCTTGCTGGCCAGCGATCTCAAGCGCCTGACTGAACTGAGCCCGCCATTCCCGCTGGATACCGTCCCCGGCGCCAGGCTGCGGAACCGTGCGCCGCAACCCTTCGGCATTCAGGTGAGGGTTGTTCCACAGAGGACTCCGGGCGTCGGTGAGTTGCCCCTCGACGGCGCCAAGGCTGGCCTGTGCCGCGTTGAGCGCTGGATTGGCCTGCTCGGCGATCTGCCAGGCCCGCTCCAGCGTAAGAAAGGATTCGGCGGCGCTGAGGTCAGGAACGAAGGCCAAGAGCGTGAGCACCCCGGCCAGGCGGCCAAGGCGCGCGCACAACCAACGAGGGTTCAATACCATGTTCCGTCGAAGTCGCCTGTCGTTTCAAAAACCCGCAGGGGCCACCAGCTTCCTACGCCTGACGGGCCCTGCGAGCGCCCCGGCCGCCTTAGCGCACCTGCCCTGTATCGATCGTGCAATTAGACGCTTACCCTGTCCCACCTGCTGTGAACATTAGTCCGCAAACAGGGGCGAGGCAACTTCCGACCGGTAGAAAAATACCTTGTGGCAAGAACCAGGACTCCCATCGACTGAACCGCCGCCCTTCGTGTCACCTCTCCTATCCGCGCGCGGCGCCACCAAATCGCAATTCGAAGCGGGTGATGCGGCCCTCAATATTCACAGCCCTCACGGTGCCGCCATGTAACTCCATAATGGAGCGCACAATGGCAAGTCCCAGCCCCGTCGAGCGATAGCCATTCGAGCGCGCGCGGTCGCCTCGATAGAAGCGCTCGAAGATATGCTCGAGATCCTCTTCCGGGATCGGTTCGCCGCGATTCGAGACCTGGACTACGACCTCTGCTCCAACCATCGCGCTTCGGATTGCAACCATGGATCCGGCGTCGGCGTGTCGGATTGCGTTGTCCAGAACATTATTGACGGCACGGCGAAACAGCATGGAATCGGCCAGCACGTGCCCCTTCGCTGTCACGGAAATCGTGATGCCCCGCTCCTCGGCAAGGATGGAGAAGTAGTCCGCCACCTTAGACAGCACCTCCTCCAGATCGAGGCTAGTCAAATCAAGTCGAACATTGGCCCCCTCGGCGCGTGCCAGGAACAACATGGAATCGATCATGCGCGACAGTCGCTGGTACTCGAGCAGGCTCTCCTCCAGCACTGCGGCATATTCGGCGGCATTGCGCTCCTTCGACAGCACCACTTCCGCATGGCCAATGAGATTGTTCATCGGCGTGCGCATATCGTGGGCGAGGTCGGCAGAAAACCGATAGAGTCGCGCGTAGCCTGACTCCAGACGCTGCAGCATCTCATTGAACGCATTCGCAATCTCTCTTACCTCGGCAGGACGCGTCGGCGCGTCAACCCGATAGCCGAGCTGCTCCACATTGATACGATGGACTTGCTGCACCAATCGCTGTGCCGGCCGAAGCTCCCGCCGGGTGATGATCGCGCCAAGCATCGCGGTCAAGATGACCGACACAGTCGTACCTATCAGGAGACGGTACTTGAAGCTCCGGATAACTTGTGCTCGCTCGGTCCCACTTTGAGCAATCGTCACGATCGCCACTGCGCCACGGTCGCCGAATACCGTGGTCCGCCGACCTGTCAGAAGCGGTGTATCGATGCGAGGCTCAATACGGGGGGTGTTTAAATCGAAGTTCTGTGGGAGTGTATCGCTGGTTCGATACAGCAGTTGCCCTGTCTGCGCTCGGACCCGTATTGCCAAACCATCATATCCGCGGACCAGATCATCGATGCGATGTGCGGAATCCGGGATTCCGTTGACCGCATCCATCTCGCGAATAAGGTGATCCACCTGGGCCAGCTTACCGCGGATGAGTTCCTCGTCGCGCGACTCGAGCTGGGCCATTAGGGAATAATAGGAATAGGCTCCCACGCTGGTAAGCGCCACCGTTACCAAAATGGCAAAGAGCAGCGCTAGCCTGCTAGGGAGGGACCGTGGCATGGCTATTGCCCGCGCTGCGGGTCAAGTACATATCCCATGCCACGTACCGTGTGAATCAGTTTAGTTTGGAACGGATCGTCGATCTTGGCTCGCAAGCGGCGAATCGCGACATCCACGACGTTGGTATCCGTGTCAAAGTTCACGTCCCACACATGAGAAGCGATCGATGGGCGCGACAATACTTCCCCGCAACGTCTTGCGAGAAGGTGGAGTAAGGCGAACTCCTGCGCTGTCAGCTCCACCTTCGCGCCGCCACGGGATACACGCCGCCCTAGCACATCAATTTCCAGGTCGGCGATGACTAGACGTTCGGACTCGCGTCCGATGCTTTGGCGCAAGCAACGCCGGATTCTCGCCAGGAGCTCCGCGAATGCGAACGGTTTTACCAAATAGTCATCGGCCCCGAGATCGAATCCCTTCACCCGGTCGGAGACTTCATCCCTAGCCGTCAAGAACAGCACCGGGGTGTTACGCCTTCTCCGAATGGATTTGAGTACGCTCCAGCCGTCAGCGCCCGGCAGCATCACGTCCAACAAAATCACGTCGTATGCCATCTCTTCGGCAAGATGCAAGCCGTCGGTGCCGCTCTTTGCCACGTCCACCACAAAGCCCGACTCGGTCAACCCTTTCTGCAGGTACGCGGCGGTTCGCGCCTCGTCCTCAATGACCAGAACTTTCACTACTCATGTCCCCCATGGTCGTGCCTGGCTTCGTTGCCCTTTCCGGCCAGACCGATCTGATTCGCATACTGGGCAGCCGACGCAAAGTGCGAGATCGGATCCGCCTGCCAGCAAGGCGTCAGTTCGGCTTGTATGGTGATGTGCGTAATACCAAACTGCTTCGCCAGCAGTTCACGAATGCCGGGCAGAATCTCGCGCTCGGGGTCCACTCGGGAATCGTTGACTATGTGGACCGTGAGACTGATCTTGCCGCTGGTGAGCGCCCAAACATGCAAATCGTGAATGCTCTCCACGCCCTTGACCGATAGCAAAGCTGCTTCCACGCTCTCAATCTGAATGTCTTCCGGAACACCTTCCAGAAGAATATTCAGGCTGGATTTCATCAGAATCCAGGTCCTGGGCAGGACCCATAGCCCTATCAGTACCGCCACTGCGGAGTCGACCCAAGACCAGCCCGTCAGGCGGATGACAACGGCGCCGACAATGACTCCGAGCGAGCCCAGAAGATCGCTCCAAACCTCTAGATAGGCGCCTTTGACATTCAGGCTCTGGTCTTTCCCTCCGGAAAGCATTCGCATGCTGATGAGATTCACCAGCAGGCCCACGGTGGCGATCACCAGCATCCCAGTGGATTCGATTTCTGGCGGTGATTTCAGTCGCAGGTACGCCTCATACAGGATATATAGCGCCACGCCGAATAACAGCAACGCATTGAAGGCGGCCGCAAGAATCTCGAAACGGTAGTAGCCAAACGTGCGTGCCTTGTCCGCAGGGCGCTTGGCGATCTGGATGGCGGCAAGCGCGATGGCGAGTGCCGCCGTGTCGGTGAACATGTGCGCTGCATCGGAAATCAGCGCCAGGCTCTTGGTAAGAATACCTCCGACCAGTTCCACAAGCAGGAACGTCGAGGTCAAGGCAAGCGCAAACTTCAATGCGCGCTCGTTTCCCGTTGTGTGACTGTGATCGTGTCCTGCGCTCATTGCCGTCCCCTGATAAGTGGGGCGGATGCCGGCATCCGCTGGCACCCGCCCAGCTGCGGTCATACGGGTTGTGTCACCGGAACCTCGACTTCCTCGACTACTTCCTCGTCTTCGTCTCGCCGATGTGCCAGCCTGTAAAGCACGGGCAGGACCAAGAGGGTCAGGGCGGTCGAGGACAGAATGCCGCCGATGACCACCGTCGCGAGCGGTCTCTGCACCTCCGCGCCAGTCCCGGTAGCTATCGCCATCGGAACGAAACCCAACGACGCGACGAGCGCAGTCATGAGGACCGGCCTGAGCCGCGTCAATGCGCCGAGGCGTATGGCGTCCTCGAGGGAACGTCCCTCCTCACGGAGCGTACGAATGAACGACAGCATGACCAAGCCGTTCAAGACGGCGACACCGGATAGCGCAATGAACCCCACTGCAGCCGAGATCGAAAGAGGAATGCCACGCATCCAGAGCGCCAGAATACCGCCGGTCAAGGCAAATGGGATACCGGTGAAGACAAGGAAGCCGTCCTTCACGTTGTTGAACATCGCAAAGAGCAGCACGAACACCATCAGGAGAGCGACAGGCACCACGATTTGCAGACGTGTGGTGGCAGACTGCAATTGTTCGAATGTACCTCCCCACGTCATCCAATAGCCGGTCGGAATCTTCACCTGCCGTTGAATCGCCGCTTCCGCCTCCGGCACAAACGATCCGATGTCCCGTCCGCGGACATTGGCGCTCACCACAATCCGGCGCTTGCCATTTTCGCGCGACACCTGGTTGGGCCCCGGCGCCAACTCCAGCGCGGCTACCTCGCTGAGAGGTATATATGTGGTCCGGCTGTCGCCCCCGTTCTTTGTCAGCGGGACGGGTAGCCGGCGCAGTGCTTCCATATCACCCCGAACCGCATCGGGAAGCCGGACGAGGATGTCAAATCGCCGGTCGCCCTGAAAGAATGTGCCAGCGGCCTTCCCACCGATGCCGATGGCAACGGCATCCTGGACATCGCTCATATTCAGGCCATAGCGTGCGGCTTTTTGTCGGTCGATGCTTACGGTCAGCATGGGCAGCCCGGTAGTCTGCTCTACCTTCACCTCGGTGGCGCCCTGTAGCCCCTGCAGAACAGCGGCGACCTTGTTCGCGGTCTCATTCAAAACTTTGTTGTCGTCTCCGAAGATCTTGACCGCGACATCGGAGCGTACCCCCGAAATCAACTCGTTAAAGCGGAGCTGAATCGGTTGTGAAAACTCATAGTTGTTTCCCGGTAACTTGGCCGCCTCAGCCTGGATTGCCGCGAGCAGTTCTACGCGCGACTTGGTTGGCTTGGGCCATTCTGCCTGCGGTTTTAGCATGATGTACCCATCCGAGATATTTGGCGGCATCGGATCCGAGGCAATCTCCGCCGTGCCTGTTCGCGCAAAAATGCGTTCAATCTCGGGAAACTTCGCCTTCAAGTTCGATTCAAGCTGTTGCTGCATTTCAACGGACTGCGAAAGGCTGGTACCTGGTATCCGCAGCGCCTGGATTGCGATATCGCCTTCGTTGAGATTCGGCACAAACTCGCTGCCGAGCCGTGATGCCACCGCAAGACAAAGAATGATCGCTACGCACGCGAACGTCAGGACGACGGATGTGTTAGCCAGAGACTTGTCCAGCAGGGGTTCATAACGGTGCTTGGCCCATTCCATCAAGCGGTTCTCTTTCTCGGCAACCTTCTCGCCAATAAAGAGCGCCACCGCGGCCGGAACGAAGGTCACCGACAACACCATGGCCCCCAACAAGGCAAGCACGACGGTGAATGCCATGGGATGGAACATCTTCCCTTCCACGCCGGTCAGGGCGAAGATAGGCAGGTAGACGATCATGATGATAATTTGGCCGAACAATAGCGGCCTGCGCGCTTCACGCGACGCGGCAAACACTTCATGAAACCTCTCACTGCGCGTGAGCGGCCGCCCGTGGTGCGCCTGTGCATGGGCAAGTCGGCGCACGCAGTTTTCCACGATCACGACCGCACCGTCGATGATGATGCCGAAGTCCAGTGCCCCCAGACTCATCAGGTTTGCGCTGATTTTGTAGTTCACCATTCCTGTAAAGGTGAACAACATGGCCAGCGGAATCACCAGCGCGGTAATAAGCGCTGCGCGGATGTTGCCGAGGAACAAGAACAGGATGGCGATCACGAGGATGGCACCTTCCAGAAGATTCTTCTTGACCGTGGCAATCGCCTTGTCAACCAGTACGGTTCGGTCGTATACGGTCACGACCTTGACCCCATCCGGCAGGGTTCGATTCACCGCCTCCATCTTCTTGTCAACGGCCTGCGAGACAGCGCGGCTGTTCTCGCCGATCAGCATGAAAACCGTGCCCAGGACGACTTCCTTGCCGTTTTCGGTGGCTGCCCCGGTACGAAGCTCGCGGCCGATTTCAACGTCAGCGATATCGCGCACACGAATCGGTTGGCCTTGTGCGGTGCCAACAATGACGTCCCGGATGTCGTCGATCGATTTGACCTGCCCAGGAGCGCGCACGAGGTATTGCTCCCCGCGCCGTTCGATGTAGCCGGCGCCCACATTGTCATTGTTCTTATCCAACGCGGTCACCACGTTAGTCAGGGTGAGACCGTATGACGCGAGTCGTTCCAGACTCGGGGCAACAAGATACTCCTTGGCAAATCCCCCGATGGAGTTGATTTCCGTCACGCCTGGCACGTTTCGCAACTGCGGTTTCACCACCCAATCCTGGATCTCGCGCAGATCCGTTGGCGTGTACGGAGCCCCGCTCGGCTTTCTCGCGCCGGGCTCCGCCTCTACCGTCCAGAGATAAATTTCTCCCAGGCCGGTGGAGATGGGACCCATCGTCGGCGTAATGCCCTCCGGCAGTCTCTCCTTCGCCTCCTGAATACGCTGGTTGACGAGCTGGCGCGCAAAGTATATGTCGGTCCCGTCCTTGAAGATGACCGTCACCTGGGACAAGCCATATCTGGAAAGCGAGCGCGTCTGCTCCAGCCCCGGCAGCCCCGCCATCACCGTCTCGATCGGATAGGTGATGCGTTGCTCCGTCTCGAGGGGCGAATAGCCGGGCGCTGAGGTATTGATCTGAACCTGGACATTGGTGATGTCGGGCACCGCATCAATGGGCAGCCGCGTATAGTTATAGGCGCCCAGTGCCGCGACCCCGAGAACGGCCAGCAACACCAGCCAGCGCTGCTCGATGGCAAAACGGATGATACGTTCAAACATGCCTGTCTCCCGTATCAATGCGAATGCTCGGCGCTGCCTTTGCCGAGTTCCGCTTTGAGAATGAAGCTATTGGTTGCCGCATAGCGCGTGCCCCCTTTCAGGCCATCCAGCACTTCAATGACCTTGCCATTGGTGCGACCGGTCTTGACAGGCTGGGCGACGAATCCGCCTGGGACAGCCAGGAAAATGACATTCTGACCGTTGATCTCCTGTACGGCTTCGGATGCCACGGCGACGGGCACCTCGACATCCGCGCCCAGCACGTTGACGGTGACAAAGAGGCCGGGACGCCAGGCCATATTGGGGTTCACCAACGTCACTCTCGCCTTGGCCGTGCGCGTCTGCTCGCCAAGCAACGAGCCGACATAAGACACCGTGCCTTCCGCGTTGCCGTCAAAGGAAGTCGAGTTGATGGTGACCTTCTCCCCCACGCGTACATTGCCCAGGTCTTTAGCGGAAACCACAAACTCGGCCCACACGGTGGACAGGTCTGAGATGGTGAAAATGCTGGCGTCTTCCTTGACCGCTTCGCCGAGTGCCAGGTGTTTCTCAACGATGATGCCGTCGAACGGGGCCCGAAGTTCGAATTGGTTCAATCCCTTCGCGGCGGCACTCGCACCAATGGCTGTCAGCTTTTGCTGCGCGTTCTGCACGGCAATCTGCGCTTCCTGCTGGGCAGTTCGCGCCTGCAGATAGTCCTGTTCCGCGGAAATCTTTTCTTCCCAGAGCTTCTTCTCCCGCGCGAAGGTGGTTTGTGCGAGATCCAGCCGCTTCTGTGCAGCAAGCAGTTCGCTACGCTGCTCGGACAGGCCGGTGCTTGCGATGATGGCAAGCACCTGGCCCTTTTTGACTTGCTGGCCAATGTTTGCCGGGACGCTTTCGACGACACCAGCCAGACGCGGCACCACATGCGCAGTGCGGTCTTCATTGAAGCGGATTTCGCCAGGGAACTGCAGCCCGGTCTGCACCTTGGCCGGGCCAGCGACCTGAATGCCGATCGAGGCCTGTTTGAGTTGCTCGGCGCTCAGCTCGAGCTTGCCCTCTTCCTTGGCCAGCGTAGCAATGATCGGCGCTTTGCCGGCGGCGACAGTCACCCGCACCGTCGCGTCGAAAACATGTGGTTCGGCGATGCTGGTCTCGCTCTGCAAGTAATCGCCCACCTGCTTAAACTTCAACGGCTGCACTTCTCCAGTTGCACGCTTGATCTCGGCGGCAACAGAAGCACCGGAAGCGACAGGCTTGCCAGCGTTCAGAATCCAAAGCCTGAGGCGCGCTTCGCCGCCCTCTTCGACCATTGCCAGTTCAACCGCATCCTTGTCGTGGACAAACAGGTTACCCCCGTGCGGCCCTTTCCTCGCCGCCTCGTGGTGCTCCTCGTCGGCATGGCCCTTGTCGTCGGCATGGCCTTCCTTGGCGGCCTGGCCATGGTGCTCCGCGTCGTCATGCTCCTTTGCTTCGGCGTGTTCGGCGTGGCCGTGCCCGCCTTCTTCATCTCCCGAAGTCCTGCCAGTCAGCAGCACTGTCCCGATACCGAGTACACCTGCGATAACAATTGCCGCGATGGCGGCGCTCTGCTTCTTCGTGATAGCCATTCTTCAGAAATCCGTGGTTAGCGTCCAAGGATGCGGTCGATGGTGGTCGCCGACTGATACGTTCTCGCCAGGACACCCAGATACCGGATGCGTGCCTGGAACAAGGTACGCTGTGCGTCGAGCACATCCAGGAAATTAAACTTGCCAGCTTCAAAGCCTTTGGTTGCCGCGTCGTACGCCTGTTCGGCCGCCGGCAAGACGGTGTTCTTCAGGGTCTGGGCTGACGCGCGGGATACGGCAAGCTGATTCGAAGCCAGTTGCAACTCGTTCGTGAGCCGGACCCGGGTAGCCAGGTATTCATCCTGTGCCTTGTCGGCGCGGCGAATGGCCTCGTAAAGATTGCCCTGGTTTCGATCGAATAGCGGCAGCGGGATCGCAACCCCCAGAACCGCCATGTTGCGACCGGCTTCATTGTCGCGCTTGGCGCCCACGCTGACGGTAATGTCCGGATATTGGCGACTGCGCTCGACGCCAACCTGCGCCTGGCGCCGGTCAAGCGCAAGACGGCTTGCCAATATGAGGGGAGAGTTTTCAAGTTCCGTGCGAAGCACATCTGGTGCCGGACGGGCGGGCAATGTGTCGAGATCCCCCTTCGCCTCAGAAAACTGAGGTACGGCATTGCCCCACAGGGCTGTAAGGGCCTGACGTGCGGACTGCAATTCCGACGTGGCCTCTGCCAACTCCAGTTCGGCATTGGCTTGCTCGACGCGCGCCTTTGTTTCCTCTACTGGTGAAATCTTGCCCGCGGCGACACGGCGCGCTGCCGCCTGCGCGCCCCTTGCGGCGATGGCCGCAGAGCCGGTTGCCAGTTGGACCCGCTCTTGTGCCACCAGAACCGCAAAGAAGGAGGCGATAACAGTGGCCCGAAGGTCCGCGCGAACGCTGCTCAGTTCCGCCTGCGCGACGTCCCTGCCGCGCTCGGCGGCCGTGATCCGCGCGGAACGCTTGCCGCCGAGCTCAACTGGAATATTGACCTGGCCGGTCGTGCTGCGAGTTGCTTTTCGCGTGTCCTCGACGGTTGCGGCGATCTGCGGATTGGGAATCGTTCGCGCCTGCATGATGGTTCCCTCGTTCGCATCCACCTCCTTGGCCGCGGCGGACAAAGAGAAGTTGCTGGCGGCCGCGAGGGACAGCGCGGCATCCAGGGTCAACGGCGCGGCGGGTTCACGCGGAGCATAGGCAGACGGGGGAGCCGCTGGCTGGGATTGCGCGACAACGGAAAATGGACTGAGAAAAGCAGCCGCCAGCCCGAGCGGCAGAAAAAATCTTCGCATCGAATTGCACCAAGGGATCAACCAGGAGAATTCGGCGAGACGCTTGAAATCTGTTGAGAGTCGTCTCGCCGGCTATACGAGACGGTGCCATTGAGGGCGATCAGGCGCCCTGGCGCAAAGGGAGGTGAAATCCGGCTCCGAAGGAGCCGTTGCCAGCTCGACCCGCTGGACGGTTTGCATCCGAGGCGCATCAGCATGTGCGAAGGGCGCGGACGCAATATGACAAATGCCGCAATCGCTATCGACGAGGCTCAGCTTGTCCTTGTCGGCCTTGGGCTCAGCCTTGTGGTGATGTTCATGATGACCAAAATGCCAACTGGCCGGCGCGGGGGTTTCATGCTGGCAATACGTTGCCGCGCCCGCCCAGGCAAACTGGAAAGGCAAGACAAGCGCAAGAAGAATGAGGAAAACCCGTCGCATCGGCGAAGTATAGCGTACCGTCTTTGGGAGCCTTGCAAGACAAAGCCCCGTCATGAATGTTGCAAAGCTGACGTCAGGCGTAACGCGCGACGAACAGACGCAAGTGTACCTGAGTAGCGGGACAGGAAAGTGTCGCCTACATTACAAAACCGTCATCGCACGCCCCTGTGACCGCACATCGCGTGACATTCACGCTCAACCACGGCGCTTCGGACGCTGAGTGCTCTTTGCGTACTTTCTCTTCGCTTTCCTCTGGCTAGCGGCCTTGCCGTGACGCCATCGGAGGAAGGCCGCAAAGCCTCCGTACAGCAACACCAGTCCTATGGCCATCACCGCAATCGTTGTGGCGACGTCGGAGGAAATATGGTTGTGGTCCATAGCGCGGCGCTCGTAGCAAGTAAAGGACAGAGGGCAAAGCGCATTCTTATACACCCGACGCCTCCTGTTTGTCAGAGCCTGGCGGGCCAAGCAGGATGTTGCCGAGGCATTTCCTTGCCGGTTCCGGGCAAGCCGCAGGCCACCAAGGTGGCCATGTTTCCCATACCGGCTCGCTCCCGAGCATTCAACGTCCTGCCAGAATAAGTGCCGTTGCGAACAGGTAACCGACGATGGTGGAGATTCCAGTCACGGCCATCCCGAAAGCGCGACCAATGGGCGGTCGCGAATAGCCGAACGCGAAAGTCGCGCGACCAAGCAGGTACAGGAAGACCAAAATGGGTATCAATCGAAGTTCCGCGCCGTTCAGCACTGTTGCCAGAATCAGATGAGCGCCTACCGCGAGCACGGTCTGTTCCAGTGAGTTCTGCAGCACTGCCATTCGCACCTTAATGGCAGGACTCGGCTGTCCCGACGCCGAGCCATGGATCTGCCAGTGTTCCTGTGGCTGGCGGGTTGCGTGCGAGCGGTCAGTAAGGGCATGCGGTTATACACAACTGTCCCCATCGTCGACGGATCGTAACCCTCGCAAAGTCTTCGCAGCGACATGAACTTCT
>NZ_JBYTAH010000082.1:0-28494 GCF_058787975.1 Cupriavidus sp. FW305-26 | reverse complement strand
CACCTGCGCCAGCCGCGCCTCATCGAGCCCGTACAGCCTGCGGAAGACCCCGCCCAGCACCGCCCGGTACTCATTGCGCACCGGCCAGTCGCGGTTCTGGTTGAGCGTGGCTTGTTCCACCGCTACCTGCTCACCAGCGATGCGGCCGCCACGCACGGTGCCGCCCGCGACCCAGTAGACGGTGCCGTGGCCGTGGTCGGTGCCGCGCGTGCCGTTCTCGCGGAAGGTGCGGCCGAACTCGGACAGCACCACCACGGTGGTCTTGTCCCACACAGGACCCATCTCGGCGGCGAAAGCAGACAGGCCGCGGCCGAGGTTGTCGAGCAGGCCGGCCAGTTGCCCCTGTGCGCCCCCCTGGTTGACGTGGGTGTCCCAGCCACCCACGTCGATAAAGCCCAGGTTGAAGCGCTCGCGCATCAAGCCCGCCATGCGCCGGGCCTCGACCTCGAAACCGCGCGCGCTGAGCGAGCGGCGGTTGGCGGCCTGCATTTCCTGCATGCGCGCGGCCATGGTGCCGGCGTCGTTGCCTGACATGCCGGGCTGCGGCTGCGCCTGGCGCGCCACCGTTTCGCGCAGCTCGAAGCCTTCATCGATCAGCGATTCGAAACGCGTGCCACGGTACATCTGCGCCAGCAGCTTCGCCTGGCGCGCATCGAACGGGGTGCGGCCGCTGCCCTTGAGCGAGACATTGGGCACGTCGCGCGGACCGGACAGCACCATCGGCAGGCCGTCGGTGAAGGCCACGGGCGCGGCCTGCCCGCCCATGGCCTGCGCCAGGCGGTTCAGGAAGCCGCTGCCGCGCAGCGCGGCCACGGACTTGCGGTCCTCGCCTTCGCCGGGCAAGCCGGCCTCGATCCCGTCCTGGGTCTCGAAGTGGCTGCGCGACAGGTCGTGCGTGCCGGCGAACGGCACGAAGGCCAACTGGCCGCGCTGCCATAGCGGCAGCATGGTCGCGGCCAATGCCGGGTGCAGCGCCCAGTCGCCGATGCCGCGCGCGGCGCTGTCGGCGGCAAAAGCCGGCGCCAGCGCCACTGCCGCGTTGGGGTCAGCGTCCGCACCGGCCGCGGGCGGGCGGCGAATGGCGATATTGGGCCGCGCGGCGTAATAGAAATCACTGCCGGCCGGCACCAGCGCGCTGGTGCCGTCATAGCCGCCGCGCAGGAACACCAGCAGGAAGCGCGCATCGGCCCGCGCCGGCAGCGCATAGACACGCGAGGCGATGGCGGGCAGGGCCAGCCCCAGCGTGGCGCCGCCCATCGTTTTCAGCCATTGTCGGCGTTGCATGGTCTGCTCCCTGTCAGCGCTGCATCCACTCGGGCGAGCCGAGCAGCACGGTATTCCATTCGGCCTGCGATTCCGCCTGGCCCAGCGCGGCGCGCGTGGCGGGGCCAAGGGTGGCTTCGATGGTGTCGAAGTACAGCTTGTTGCCAATCATCGGAAAGCGCGCGCCGCGCGGCCTCGCGCCATCGCCGGCAAACAATCCCGCCGGCCCCGAGCCGATCGCGCGCGCGATCTCGAAGCGCCGCACCATCTGGCCCGAGCTGGCCCACGCGCTTTCCGACGATGGATAGCCGTCCGGCGCCACGTGGCCGTAGAGCGGCTCGCCGAGCTGGTTCAGCCAGTTCATCACCGGGCGCAGGTTGGTCACGGGACGACCTTCATAGGCGAGCCGCATCGACGACACCACATAGACCATCGGATCCTTGAACTTGCGCGTGGGCGCCGCCAGTTGCCGGTCCAGTTCCGGCGCCAGGAACAAGGTGCGCAGCACCGCGGCGATATCGCCATCGGTGTACGTGAAGGTCTGCGCCATGCGCTCGACCAGCGCCGGCGGCGGGTTGTCGGCGATGAAATAGGCGACCAGCTTGGCGCTGATAAAGCGCGCGGTGGCCGGCTCGCGCGCCAGGATCGACACCGCTCGCGCCACTTCGTCGAAGCCGGCCGGCTCGATGCGCTGGCCCAGCAGCGTCTTCGCACCGAAGTCATGGCGCGCGGGGTTGAATTCGAACAAACCCTCACTGCGGTACAGCCCCGCGCGCGCCGGCGGCAGCCGCGGCAGCGGCGTGCCGCGCAGGTTGACGCCCACGCCGGTCAGCACGCGCGCCAGCTCCTGCACGTCCTGCTGGGTGTAGCGGGAGCCGCTGGGGCCGCCCGATACGCCCATGGTATGCAGCTCCATCAGCTCGCGCGCGTAGTTCTCGTTGATGCGGTTGGCGCTGCTCTGGGCGTTGTCGAGGTAGACCAGCATGGCCGGCGCGGTCACGCTGGCCATCAGCAGGTCGCGGAAGCGGCCCAGCGCGTGCGGGCGGATGGCGCGCTCTTCGTAGTCGGCCAGCAGCAGCCGGACCTGGCCCTTGCCCGAGTAGACGTTGAAATGGTTCATCCAGAACCACGTCATTTGCTCGCGCAGCTGCGCCGGAGAATACAGCGCGCGCAGCAGGTGGCGCCGCGCGGCATCGGCCACGATCTCGCGGCCCTGCGCGTTCAGCGCCTGGCGGGCCTGCTGCTTGCTGTCGTCGTCGGGCAGCGCGTCGATGCGCTGGCGGGCGTCGCGTGCGGACTGGATCTGCGCGGCGGCATCGGCCTGCAGGTTGGGCAAGGCTGCGATGACGGCCGCCAGTTCGGGCGGATCGGCCAGCGGCAGCGTCAGTTGCTGGTCGAGGAAGCCCTTGCGGCCCAGCCGGCGCAGGTCGCCAAGGGTGGTCTGGTCAGCGCCGTAGGTGACAGTGTTGAGCCAGCGCAGGTCGGTGGCGGCGGTGCTGCCGCCAGCCTCGGCCGGCACCTGGGCGCAGGCGGCCAGGCACGCTGCCAGTGCCAGTGCCGCGGCGGCCCGCCAGGCGGCGAGCGCGCCCCGGCCGGATTGTCTCGAATGCTGCGCCGGATTCATGCCTTGCTCCTCGCCCTGTTCGATCAACATCACTATGTTACGTGGCAAGCGCACATTGGTTGACCCGGAGGCGCCGCCGGAGTGTTACCAGTGCTTTCAGCACGCCGATTGCCGGATTTGCCAAGACAGCGGCGCGCTGCCTGGCTAGCCTTGCGCTCTGTCCCTCCGATCCCGCCCCCGGCGGAAACGCCTGCTTGCATGTCGCGCCCCCTGTCCGCTGCCGCCTGGCTGCCCACCGTTGGCTTTGTCCTGATCTGGTCCACCGGCTTTATCGTCGGCAAGGCCATCGTGCCGCTGGCCGATACCAGCCTGTTCCTGCTGGGCCGCTTTGCCGTGGCGGCGCTAATGTTCGTGGCCTGGTCGCTGGCGGCGCGCGCGGCCTGGCCGCCGCTGCGCGAGGCGCCGCGCCACCTGCTGGCAGGCGCGCTGATGCAGGGCATCTACCTGTGCGCCGGCTACGGCGCCGTGGCCAGGGGCCTGCCGCCGACGATCATGGCCCTGCTAGGCGCGCTGCAGCCGCTGCTGACCGCGCTGCTTGCCATCCCCCTACTGAAGGAGCTACCTTCCAGGCGGACGTGGCAGGGCCTGGCGCTGGGTGCGCTCGGCGTCGCGCTGGTGGTCGCCCCGGCGATGCAGGCCGGCATTCACCCGGCCGCGTCGGCCCTGTCGCCCTGGATCGTGCTGCTGGGCGTGCTGGCCATTGTCTCCATCACCATGGGAACCCTCTTGCAGAAGCCCGCCATCGCCGCCTGTGACTTGCGCGCCAGTTCCGCCTGGCAAAACCTGGGCGCCATGCTGGTAGCCGCCGCGATGGTGGCGATCCAGGCCGCCGACGCGCCGCTGCACTGGCATGGTGGCGTGGCGCTGTGGGCCGGACTGGCATGGGCGGCGATCGGCCTGTCGGGCGCCGGCACCTGGCTGCTGGTCAGCCTGGTGCGGCGTGGCCAGGCCGCCAATGCCGCGGCGCTGATGTTCCTGGCGCCGCCGCTGGCCGCGCTGCAGGCCTGGCTGCTGTTCGGCGAACGGCTGGATGCGGTGCAGGCGCTGGGCATGGCGGTGGCCGGCGCGGGCGTCTGGCTGTGCCAGACCCCTGGCAGGTTGCGGCATGCCGAAGCCCGCTGAACCCCAAGCCTCGCCGCTGGTCGAGCATCGGCGCTACCGCCCGCAGCCTGACGGCCACCAGCACGGCTACCACCAGTTGCTGTTCGGTCTGGCCGGCGCCACCGAGCTGGAGATCGACGGCCACGTCTATCGCGTGGACGACCGCACCGGCCTGATCGTGCCGGCCGGCAGCCATCATGAATTCCTGGGCTTGGACGGCAACCTGCAGCTGGTGGCGGACTTCCCGGCGCGCTCGGTGGCACTGCCCGCGCGGCTGATGACGCGCCCGCGCGCGTTCCCGCTGGACGGCGCCTTCGGCAGCCGCGTGCGCGCGCTGGCGGCATGGCGCGCCGCCGCAGCAGCACGCGGGCCGCAGACCGACTGGCACCTGGCGGCAACGCTGGCCGCGGCGCTGGCGGACTGCCTCGGCATGCCCGGCGACGAGCAGGTATTCCCGCTGATGGCCGTTGATGCCTACCTGCGCGCCAACCTGGCCGCGCCACTGCGCGTGGCGGAAGTCGCCGGGCATTTCGGCTGGAGCGTGCGGCGCTTCCAGACCCTGTTTGCCGAGGCCTTCGGCGATACCCCGCACCGCTACCAGACCCGGCTGCGGCTGGACCGCGCGCTGCAGCTGCTGACGCAATCCACGCTGCCGCTGGCCGAGATCGCGCTGGCGTCAGGCTACCCGGACCAGACCACCTTCACGCGCAGCTTCACGCGGCGCTTCGGGCAGCCGCCCGGGGCGTGGCGGGCGGCCGCACGCGGCTAGCCTGCCTGCGCGGTAGTCGATTCTGGCACCGGACTAACCGTGGTGACCCTCTCGCGTCGAGGCGAGTTAGAGGGCGGCGCAGGTTGAACGTGCGGCGTATAAGGCTTCCGCCCCTTGCGAGATCCGAGCGCTTAGCGCCGCATTGATCTGCGTCAGACTCAGATCATGCAGGGAAGCTATTGTGTCAATAGGGCCCCGCGAGTCCCGATATCGCATCGGACTCAACGGTCTGCTTGCCCAGTTTCCCAGGAGGGCGCCATGGCCACCCCACTAGCCACCTCGCTTCCAACTTCACCTTCCGCCGCGCTTTCCACCCCGGGCCCGACACCGCTTGCCGCCTGGCATACCGACCATATCCATTTCGCCTCAATGCTCGACCTGCTGGAAAAGCAGGTCAGCACCTTCCATCAGGGCGAGCAGCCCGACTACGGCCTGATGGCCACGATCATCCAATACCTGCGCAACTATGGCGATTGCGTGCACCACCCCCGTGAGGATGTTGCCTACGCGCTGCTCGTGGACCGGGATCCCGGCACGCGGATCATCATCAGCCGGTTACTGCAGGAACATCGCGTGATCGCCACAGTCGGCGCGGAATTGCTCGACCGCCTGCGTGAAGCCCAGAGCGAGGTGGTCACCTCGCGAGCGGCACTGGAAGCGGCCGCCGCCATGTACCTGGTGTACTACCGCAACCATCTGTCCACCGAGGAGAAACAGGTCATGCCGCGCGCCGCCCGGTTCCTGACCGAAGCGGACTGGGCGGAGGTCGCCGCCATCGATCCGGCCAGTGCCGATCCGCTATTCGGCGCCAATGTGGAGAGGCGCTTCGCGACTTTGCGCAAGCAGATCGACAGTGAAGCGAACGCGTCCATGCACTGAACGTCGGTCGCTTCGCGGCACTGCCGGGCCTCGGCTCAGAACTTATGCCTGCGGCGAGTGTCTTGGCCCTGGCAGAAACCGTCCCGGGCTTTTTAACGGCATCCGGCAACAGCAATGACGGACAGGTATTGCAGCCTATTTGCCGCTCTGGCGGCCCAGCAGCACCGTCTCGCCGGTCTCGCTCGAGTGCCGGCGCAGGGCGTCGTGGACCGAGGCGCCGGTGCCCTCAGCCCACCCTCAGCATCGCCATGACGATGGTTCTTCTATAGCAACCACTCCCCGATCATCCGCAGGATTTCCGCCTTCACGGCTGCAGGGTCCATGGAAGCCCGGTTCAGGCGGTGCACGGAGATACCGCGCAGCAGGCTCATCAGGATGAAGGCCGCGGATTTTGTGTCCACGTCCGCCCGGATCTGCCCAAGGGTCTTCGCCTCGTTGAGCTTGTACTCGACGTAGGCCATGTTCTTTTCGTTGTAGTCGTGGACAAAGCCATGCAGCGGCGAGTCGGCAACGGACGAGTCAAGCACGATGAAAAACATCGCGCGGATACTGTTGACCGCTTTTTCCGGCCGCTGGGTGTAGGCGTCCACCAGCGAATAGATGCCGTGAATGCCGCGGGTATCGCTGCCGTCCTTCTTGCGCTGGGCATTGAATTCACGCGAGAGCTGTTCCAGACATTCCTCCAGCAGCTTTTCCTTGGAGCCGAAGTGATTGTGCGCCAGGCCGCGGCTATAGCCCGCCTTGGTGCCGACTTCATTCATCGTCAGCCCGGCGAGGCCTTTTTCAGAAATCAGCTCGATTGCGGCCTGCACCATACGGCTGACAGACTCCTCACGCCGTTGCTCCTGGGTGCGACTGGTTTGCTGTTTCATAGGTAGTGAGCGATATGTCGCCTGCGGCGCGCCGACCGATGCATGGATCGGCCGGCTATGTCTCGAAGCAGTGGTAATGGTCCATGGCGCCGTTGTGGCTGCGTTGAACAGGATATGGGTCTGTTCACGCGGAGCTGCACGGCGCCCAAATTGTACCGAAGCGAACGGGCCACTTTTCAGAACTGCGTCGACACAAGGCCCTGCGTGCGCAGTTTCCGGCGCAGCAGTAAGGCCAGGCGCTCAACTCGGCCGGATATTGGCTTTTTCCGCCACACCCTTGAAGCGCAGGTATTCCGCACGCTGGAATTCCCCCAATTCGCCGAGCGCCTTCTTCAAAAAGGTACCCGCGCGCTTGGACTGGTATGCCTTTGCCGCCTCGGTCCCTTGCGCGGCGGAAATCGCTGCGGCAAGCTCCTTGAGCTTGTCCTGCGGGGTGCCGGCCTTCATCGAGAAGGACGACCACACGTAGGATTCAAAGTCCGCATAGCCCAGTTCCTTCATCGTCGGGACATTCGGCAACAGCTTGTCGCGCGCCCCGCCGGTAATCGCGAGCACGCGGAGCTTCTTGGCCTTTTCCATGGGGGCGATGCCGGTGATGTCGTTGAGGGCGATGTCCAGCCGGTTGCCGATCAGGTCCGTCACCATGGGCGCTCCGCCCTTGTACGGCACGGGCGTGGTCTTGATACCCGTTACCTGCGCCAGCCACTCGCCTACCAGGCGATAGCCTTCGGAATAATTGCCGATCGAGATCGGGTTGCCCGTGGCCTTGTAGCGGGCCACCACATCCGCAATGCTGTTGTAGGGTGAATCGTTGCCGGCCACAAAAGCGGCGGCGGAGATCGCCAGGCCGTGCAGCGGCAACAGGTCCTTGAACGGGTCGTAGCCCAGGTCCTTCACCATCACCGGGTTCACCGCGATCAGCGAGTTACTGCCCAGCAGGATGGTGTTGCCGTCCGCCGGCTCCGCCAGCACAGTGCGCACGGCGATGAGGCCGCTGGCCCCCGGCTTGTTCTCGACCACGATGGAGCGTCCCAGCGCCTTGCCGATCAGCTCCGCGTAAAAGCGCGCGCCCTCGTCCGAGCCGCTGCCCGCCGTGAAGGGCACGATGACGCGAATCGCCTTGCCCTGCGCCCGGGCGATGTAGGGGAAACCCAACGCTGCCGCGCCCGCCAGCAGCGTGGCGCCAAATTGTCTCCGTTGCATGGTGCTTGTCTCCTGTATATCGAAATGGTTTGGCCTTGGCCGGATTCAGTCTTCAAAGACCGGCAGCCGCCTTTCGGCCATGGCCTTCACGCCCTCGGCCATGTCCGGCCCCGCAAACTGGGTAGCCTGCTCCGCGCTCTCGCGCGAGATGGCGTTGCGGATGTGGCTGAGCGAGTCCGCCTTCAAGGTTTGGCGGGTGGACTGCAACGCACGCGGCGATGAAGTGGCCATTTCCCGGGCCAGTGCCATCGCGGCGGTGCGCACCTCCGCCTCGGGGACGATGAAGTCCACCAGCCCCAGCTCACTGGCGCGGGCGCCATCTACGCGGGCGCCGGTGTACAGCAACCACGCCGCCATCTGCTTGCCGATCAGCGCCGGCAGGGTGTAAGAGAGCGCGAAGCCAGGGTGAATCCCGAGCCGGTTGAAGTTGGCCGAAAACCGGGCCTCTGCGCATGACACCCGGAAGTCCGCCGCGAGCGCCAGGCCAAGGCCGCCACCCACGGCCGCGCCCTCGATGGCGGCCACAATCGGCTTGCTGAAACTGAAGATGCGCAGTGCCTCCAGATAGATGGGATTAATGCGCGAGGCGCTGCGCCCCTCCGCGCCATTGCGCCGCGAAAAATCCGCCCCCGCGCAGAACGCGCTGCCGCCCGCCTGCAGCAGCACCGCACGGCAGGTCTTGTCGGCCTGCAGCCGGTCCAGCTCGTCGGCAATCCGGGCAATCATCTCCACATCAAAGAAATTGTGCGGCGGGCGGTTCAGCTCGATGATGGCAACATGGCCGTCGCGGCTGGTCAGGATGGCCTGGTTCGGCGTCTCAGACATGGGTGGCGGTCCTTTCTGCATGCGTGGGTTGGGCTTGGTGGTCAGCCGGCGTTGCCGGGGCATCCGCCGACGGCAGGGTGCGCGCGGTCAGGTGCGGCCAGAACTGGTCCGAGCCTGCCTGGATGAACGCCTGGCCGAGGCGCTCTGCCCATTCGGTGCTGCTGCCGGCCTCGGCACGCCAGGCCCACAGGCGCCGCGTGGCAAAGTTCAGCGGGTATTCGTAGGTAAAGCCAATGGCGCCATGCACCTGGTGCGCAATCGAGGCACCCGTGCGCACCGCGTCGCTGGCCGTCACCTTGGCGACCGCGGCGCTGAATTCAGCCTGGGGCGCGCTGTCCTCCTGCATGGCGGGCAGATCGCGCAGTGCGGTGGCCGCAGCCGCGTAGCTGCAGGCCACTTCGCCGGCCAGCACGGCGATCTGCTGCTGGATAGCCTGGTTCTTGCCGATGGGCTTGCCAAACTGCACGCGGTCCTTCACATACTGCACCGCCAGGTCCAGCGCGTAATCCAGCGCGCCGGTCAGCTGCGCGGCGGTGGTGGCGGCGTAGAACACTTCCAGCGGCCGGCTCAGCCCGGAAATGCCAGCAGGCAGCACATGCGCCACGGGGGCATGGTCAAGCACCACCGTGTCGGCCGGCAGCGATGCGGCATCGGCCTTTGGCTCCACCCGCACGCCAGTCCCCTTGGCATCCACCAGGCAGACATGGCCTGCCGCCTCCACCACCAGCCAATGGGCATGGCGCGCCCACTTCACCGCTGTCATCGTGCCGGTGAGGGTGGCGGGCGTCCCCGCCTCATTGCCGGTCAGTGCCAGTGCCCGCGTCTGCGCGCCGGCGGCCAGCGCAATCACGCTGCCGGCCGCCAGGTCCAGCCCGCTGCGCGATGCCAGGTACTGCCCCACCACCGCCTGCGACAGCGGCACCGGCGCCTGGGTATAGCCGACCTGGTAGAACAGGGACAACGCTTCCGGCCACGAGGCCTCGATGCCGCCATGCGCCTCGCGGCAGAGAATCTTGGTCATGCCGGCGTCGGCGATGGCTTGCCACAGTGCGCCGGCAAATTCACCGGTCTCGACAGCGGTCAGCAGCTCGCGGCTCACCTCGTTGGCCAGCAGTCGCTTGACGGTTTCTTCAATCATGTTGTCGCTCATCGCAGCCCCAGTCCTTTCGCAATAATTCCGCGCAAAATCTCTCTCGTGCCCCCTCGCAGTGAGAACGATGGCGCCGCCAGCGTCACCAGGTTCAGCACCTGGTCGAACTCGCTTCCATCCCCCAGTCTGTCGGGGAATACCTCGTAGGCAATGTCGGGCAGCGACTGCTCCAGCAGCGCCCCCTGGTCCTTGACGATGGAGGCGGCCAGCGACGGGTCCTGCCCCTCGGCCATCATCAGTGCGATGCCCTGCGACATCTGGCGCAAGGTGGCATAGCGCGCGATCACCTTGCCGATGGCCACGGCCTGCTGACGGTTGCCTGC
This sequence comes from Cupriavidus sp. FW305-26, assembly GCF_058787975.1. Taxonomy (NCBI): domain Bacteria; kingdom Pseudomonadati; phylum Pseudomonadota; class Betaproteobacteria; order Burkholderiales; family Burkholderiaceae; genus Cupriavidus; species Cupriavidus sp. FW305-26. The sequence continues at coordinate 18,485 of NZ_JBYTAH010000082.1, read as the reverse complement.
CTGCGCCGCATCGAGCATCTCCAGCAGCAGTTGCGTGCTGCTCAGGAAGCGCTCCGCGCCCGATCGCTCGTACTTCAGTTCATTGATCACCTGGCTCCAGCCCTTGCCCTCCTCGCCCACCAGGTGGTCATCGGGCACGAACACGTCGTCGAGGATCACTTCGTTGAAGATGCGCGTGCCGAGCTGCGAGACGATGGGCCGCACCGTCACGCCGGGGCGGTCCATCTCGATGAAGATCTGGCTCATGCCGGCGTGGCGGTCATCGCCACGTTCCCTGGTGCGCACCAGGGCCACCATGTAGTGCGCATGGTGCGCGCCCGAGGTCCACACCTTGCGGCCGTTGATCTTCCAGCCGCCTTCGACCTTGGTGCCGCGGGTCCGGATGGAAGCGAGGTCCGAGCCCGAGTCCGGCTCGCTCATGCCGATGCAAATGAACGCCTCGCCCCGGCGGATCTGCGGGATGATTTTGGGAGCAAGCTGGTCGCGGCTGTAGCGGATGAGCAGCGGCCCCATCTGGCGGTCGGCGGCCCAGTGCGCGCCCATCGGGGCACCTACGGCCAGCAGTTCCTCCAGCATCACATAGCGCTCCAGCATGCTCTTTCCGCCGCCGCCGATGTCGGTTGGCCAGGTCATGCCGAGCCACCCCTTTTCGCCCATCTTCCTGGAGAAATCCGGGTCGCGGCCGGCCCAGTTGTATGCCCGCTCGACGCGTGAATACTTTGTGATGTGCTCCCTGGCAAAGGCTCTTGCCTCCTCCCGGAGCGCCTCGCATTCGGGTGGCAGGTCCCCGACCGTGACGTGCAACGTATCCATGTTTATCCTTACTTGCTTGCGAACAAGCAACACTATAGAGTGGATACAACGAATCTGCTCTAGGTAATAACGATGAGAAGCGAGGCAACCATGAACGCAAGCGACATGACGAACGACCAGAAGAAGCCGGACGCCACCGCTCCCCGAGGCCCTCTTGCCGGTATCCGCGTGCTGGATCTGACCGCGGTGGTACTGGGTCCCGTCGCCACCCAGGTGCTGGCGGACTATGGCGCCGAGGTGATCAAGGTAGAACCGCCCGAGGGCGACCTGATGCGTGCAAACGGCGTGAGCCGCACGCCCGGCATGAGTTCCACCTTCATGAATATCAACCGCAACAAGAGTTCGGTGTGCATCGACCTCAAGGCGGAAGAAGGCAAGGCACAGCTACGCCAGCTGATCGGCCGCTGCGACGTGCTGGTGCACAACATCCGCATCAAGGCGATCGAGCGGCTGGGGTTCGGCTACGATTCGGTGGCGCAGATCAACCCGGGCATCGTCTACTGCGCCGCCACCGGCTTTGGCGAGGGCGGCGCCTTTGCCGGCCAGCCCGCATTCGACGACATCATCCAGGGCGCCTGCGGCCTGGCCCATCTGGTGGGACACGAAAGCGGCGTCCCTGACTACCCGCCCACCCTGCTGGCCGACAAGATCGCGGGCCTGGCCACGGCCAACGCCATCCTGGGCGCGATCGTCCACAAGGTCCGCACCGGCGAAGGCCAGTACGTCGAAGTGCCGATGTTCGAGACAATGGTCGCCTTCACGATGACGGAGCATCTGGGCGGCCACGGCTTTCAGCCGCCCATTGGCGACGCCGGCTATGCGCGCCTGCTCAAGGGCGGCCGCAAGCCCTCGCCCACCAAGGACGGGTACATCGCCCTGCTGCCCTATACGGAGCAGCACTGGAAGGCCTTCTTTCACCGCTTCGGGCGCGGCGAATTCATCGAACAGTTCAACATCAGCAGCCGGATCGAGCGCAACAAGAACATCCAGGCGATCTATGCGGAGCTGCGCAACATCACCGCGCGGTACACCACAAAAGAGATGATGGACGTGTGCCGCGAGATGGATATCCCGGTCGCGGAAATGTATTCCATCCACACCATCCAGACCCATCCCCAGGTACAAAGCACCGGGCTGTTCCAGACCATGACGCACCCCACCGAAGGCGACGTGGTAACCACCCGCCCGACGGCCCTGTTCTCCAGGTCGCCTGCTTCCATCTATAAGCCTGCCCCTCGTCTCGGCGAGGATACTGAGCGGGTCTTGGGTTCCAGGTCCGTGAAATGTTCGAATTGAAGCCGAACCTGAAAAACACGGCCAAGCAGCCGCCCATTGATCCCAAAGTGGAGAAAGCGTCTAATCATCAAGAGAAGGGACCTGAAGTGACGAGGTCTGTATGCACTGCACAAACTGCGGATCCGAGAACCCTCCTGACGCGAGGTTCTGCAAGGATTGCGGATCACGACTGGGCCGACGCTGCCCGCACTGTGGCCACGACTCGGGTTCGGCCGACAGGTTTTGTACCGCATGCGGCGCATCGCTGGCCTTACCCACTGTCGGCCCTTCCGATGAAAACCAGCTGACGGCGGCGCCCGCTCCCATCGACTACACCCCACGCCACCTGGTCGAACGCATCCTGGCGCAGCAGGCGGCGATGGAAGCCAGGGGCGCGACCGCCGGCGAGCGCAAGACCATCACGGCGCTGTTCGCCGACATGGCGGGTTCCACGGCGCTGATCCACGACCTGGACCCGGAAGAAGCGCGCCGCCTGATCGATCCCGTGATCGCGCTGATGATGGAGGCCGTGCACCACTACGAAGGCTATGTCGCCAAGTCGCTGGGCGACGGCATACTGGCCCTGTTCGGTGCGCCCATCGCGCATGAAGACCACCCGCAGCGCGCGCTGTATGCGGCGCTGCGGATGCAGGAAGCGATGCGCCGCCACGGCGACCGCATCCGCCTGGAGCAAGGCATACCGCTCCAGATCCGGGTGGGCATCCACACCGGCGAGGTGGTGGTGCGGTCCATCCGCCGCGACGACCTGCATACCGACTACGATCCGGTAGGACACACGATCAACATTGCCTCGCGGATGGAAAGCATCGCCACGCCGTCGTCCATTCTGGTCAGCGAGGCGACCTGCAGGCTGACGGAGGGGTATTTCGACTTCAAGGCCCTGGGCGCAACCCAGGTGAAGGGCATTAGGGAGCCGCTTGCCGTGTATGAAGTGCTGCGCCTGGGCGTGTTGCGCACGCGCCTGCAGGTGGCGCAACGCCGCGGCCTGGCGCAGTTCGTAGGCCGCGAGGGTGAGCTGGCGCAATTGCGTGACGCGCTGGAGCGGGCCAAGGCGGGACACGGGCAGATCGTGGGCGTGGTCGGCGAGGCCGGGGTCGGCAAGTCACGGCTGTTCCATGAGTTCAAGGTGCTGTCGCAGCGCGGCTGCATGGTGCTTGAGACCTTCTCGGTGTCGCACGGCAAGTCGTTCGCGTACCTGCCGCTGATCGACCTGGTGAAGAATTATTTCCAGATCGAGCCGCTCGATGATGAGCGCAGGTGCCGCGAGAAGGTCGCCGGCAGGATGCTGATGCTGGACCGCACACTGGAAGAGCTGCTGCCTTACCTGCTTTTCCTGCTGGGTATCAGCGAGCCGGGTTCGGCATTGCCGAACATGGATCCCCGCATCCGGCGCCAGCGCACCTTCGACGCAATCACGCGCCTGCTGGTCCGAGAGAGCCACAACCAGCCGCTCGAGTTGATCTTCGAGGACCTGCAATGGCTGGACAGCGAGACCGAGGCGTTCCTGGATGTCCTCGCCAGCCACCTGCCAGGTGCCAGGATCCTGCTGCTGCTCAACTATCGGCCCGAGTACCAGCATGGCCGACATCAGCCGGACGGCTACACCGAGCTACGGCTCGATCCGCTGGGCCAGGCCGAGGCCCAGGAACTGCTCGCCGCGCTGCTTGGCGACGATCCCGCGCTGATGCCGCTCAAGCGGCTCATCCTGGACAAGACCGAGGGCAATCCATTCTTCATGGAGGAAGTGGTGCAGACCTTGTCCGAGGAGAAGGCCCTGCTCGGCGAACCTGGCCACTACCGGATCGAGCAGACCCCGATCGCGCTGCATATTCCCACCACGGTCCAGGGCGTACTGGCCGCCCGCATCGACCGGCTGCCCCGCCCCGAGAAAGACTTGCTGCAGAGCCTTGCCGTGATCGGCAAGGAGTTTTCCCTGAGCCTGATCCAGCGCGTGGTCTCCCAGCCGGAGGAACAGTTGCAGCCGCTGCTGGCCAGGCTGGAGGCCGGCGAATTCATCTACGAGCGGCCCGCATTCCCGGATACGGAGTACATGTTCAAGCATGCGCTGACCCAGGAAGTCGCCGGCAGCTCGCTGCTGACCGAGGAGCGCACCGCGCTGCACCAACGCACGGCGCAGGCAATCGAAGCCCTGTTCCAGCATCAGCTGAAGGATCACTACAGCGAGCTGGCCCGGCACTACAGCCTGAGCGGCAATGAACCGAAGGCCGTCGAGTACCTGCAGTGCACCGGCCAGCAGGCAGTGCAGCGCTCCGCGTACCACGAAGCGATCCGCCACCTGAATGCCGCGCTGGAATTGCTCCAGCGCCAGCCCGATTCGCCCGAACGCGCCCGCCAGGAACTCACGCTGCGCCTTGCCATCGGGCCGGCGCTGATCGCCGCCAGGGGCTTTGCCTCGTCCGAGGTCGAAACCACTTACAGCCGTGCCCTGGCGCTGTGCGGCGAGGTCGGGGAGACCCCGCAGCTTTTTCCCACGCTGGTCGGCCTGCGCACGTATTTCTCCCTGCGCGCCGAGCATCGCAAGGCTTACAAGCTGGGCAAGCAACTGCTTGCCCAGGCCAGGAAGACGCAGGACCCGGAGCTATTGGGCGAGGCCCATGTCTCGCTCGCCACGACCTTGTATTACTGCGGGAAGTTCAGGGCCTCCGATGGCCACCTGCGAGATGCGCTCGCCCTCTATGGCGCCAAACCGGATCACGTCCATGTGAATATGCATGGCGTCGACCCGGAGTCACGGGCGCTATCCTTTTCGGCATTGGTCCTGTGGAATCTCGGCTATCCGGACCAGGCCTGCAAGCGAGCACAGAATTCGCTCACGCTGGCCCGGCAGCTGTGCCATCCCTTCAGTCTCGCGCATGGCCTCTGCCTGGCGGCCGAGCTGCACCAGTTCCGCTGCGACCCAAGGCTCACGCTCGAGTGCGCCGACGCGGCCATCGCGCTCTCAAGCGAGCAGGGCTTCCCCGTGTGGCTTGCCTGGTCGACCTTCCTGCGCGGTTGGGCCCTGGCCGAGCAAGGGCAGCATGAGCAAGGCATCGCGCAGATGCGCCAGGGGCTGGCGGCGTACCACGCTACCGGCGCGGCGCTGGGGCATTCGCACTTCCAGCAACTGTTGGCGCAGATCTACGCACGCATGGGACAGGTGGATTCAGCCCTGGACGCGCTAGCCGAAGCGCAAGACGCGGTGCAAAGGACCGGTGAGCACTATTGCGAAGCTGAGTGGCATCGGGTCAAGGGCGAGATGATCCTTCACGGCTGCCGTTCTGATGGCCTTCTGTCTGAAGATGACGCGCAAGCGTGTTTTCACCAGGCGATCACGGTAGCCCGCAAGCAGAATGCCAGGTCGCTGGAGTTGCGGGCCTCACTGAGCCTTGCACGGCTCTGGCAACGCCAGGGCAGGCCCGAGCCGGCCAGGCAACTGCTGGACCAGATCCGCGGCGCATTTACCGAAGGGCTGGACAGCGCGGACATGCGCGACGTCGTGGCGGCATGCCGTTGATGACGATTTCGCCGCCAGCGGCGATTTGCGCCAGTGTTTACATTCTGAATCTCCTGATTTCCACTCAGGCCGCCCTGGCGGCCAGTGCGGGATAGTCGGTCAGCCCGCGTGCGCCACCACCAAACAGCGTGTCGCGGTCATGGGGGTTGAGCGTCGCGCCAGCGCGCAGGCGCTCCGGCAGGTCGGGGTTGGCCACGAACGGCCGGCCGAAGGCAATCAGATCGGCCCATCCCTCGTTCAGCGCGGCCTGCGCACGTTCCGCGGTGTACTTGCCGGCGTAGATCAGCGTGCCCCGATACATCTCGCGCAGCCGCTGCTTGAATGCGGCGGGCATATGCGGTGCATCGTCCCAGTCGGCCTCGGCGATATGGATGTAGCCCACGCCCAGCTCGCCGAGCAGCTTTGCCGCGGCCGCATAGGTGGTTTCCGGATCGGCGTCGACGCAGCCATTGAGCGTGGTCAGCGGCGCCAGGCGGATACCGACCCGGTCCTTGCTGCCCGTGCCCTCGATCAGCGCCTGCGTCACCTCGCCCAGTAACCGCAGGCGGTTTTCTAGCGAGCCGCCATATTCGTCGGTACGGTTGTTGGCTTCCGAGTCGATGAACTGGTTGACCAGATAGCCGTTGGCCGCGTGCAGTTCCACACCGTCGAAGCCGGCCGCCATCCGTTGCGCGCGGCCTGGCGGAATTCGTCGACGATGGCGTGGATCTCTTCCACCTTGAGCGCGCGCGGGTGGGATGCCTGCACGAAGCCCGGCTTGCCATCCTGATCGGCGACGAACACGTTCACACCGTGCGCCTGGATGGCGGACGACGACACCGGTGCGTGGCCATCGAGCAGACTGACATGGCTCAGGCGGCCCACGTGCCAGAGCTGCGCGAAGATGCGCCCGCCCGCTTCATGCACGGCAGCGGTGACCTTGCGCCAGCCGGCGACCTGCGCCGGCGTGTGGATGCCGGGCGTCCACGCATAGCCCTTGCCGAGCGGCGAAATCCAGGTGCCCTCGCTGACGATCAGGCCGGCGCTGGCGCGTTGCGCGTAGTACTCGGCCATCAGTTCGTTCGGCACGTCGTCGGGCTGGCTTGCGCGCGAACGCGTCATCGGCGGCATCACGATGCGATTGGGCAGCGTGAGGGCACCCAGCGAATGCGGCTGGAACAGCGGATCGTGTGTATCGGACATCATGGCCTCCTCAGTCCCAGGCCGGGGCCAGGCCCTCGGGGCTGACCTCGCGGCCGTTGCGCTCCAGCGCGGCGACCTGGGCCATGTCGTCGGCGTCGAGCTTCAGGTCGCGCGCCAGCAGGTTGCTGGCCAGGTTCTCGCGCCTGGTCGACGACGGAATCACCGCATAGCCGAGTTGCAGCGCCCATGCCAGCGCAACCTGCGCGACGGTGGCGCGGTGCTTGTTCGCGATCTGCGCCAGCACCGGGTCCTTCAGCACCTTGCCGTAGGCCAGCGTCATGTACGACGTCACGGCGATGCCCTGCTCCTTCAGGAACGCGGCGAGCTTGTGGTTCTGCAGATAGGGGCTCAGTTCGATCTGGTTGGTGGCGATTTCGCCCTTGCCAACCGCATCGAGCGCCTGCTTCGTCAGTGCGATATTGAAATTGGAAACACCGATCTGCCGCGTCAGGCCCAGCGCCTTGGCTTCGGCCAGCGCCGCCATGTATTCGGGCAGCGCCACGCCATTGCCCGGCGCCGGCCAGTGGATCAGGGTCAGGTCGACGTAGTCGGTGCGCAGCTTGTCCAGGCTTTCGCGCAGGCTCGGCACAAGCTTGCCGGCGGCGTAGTTCGCCGTCCAGATCTTGGTGGTCACAAACAGTTCATCGCGCTTCACGCCGGCCTCGGCGATAGCCTGGCCGACGTCGGCCTCGTTGCCGTAGATCTGTGCCGTATCGACGGCGCGATAGCCCAGGTCCAGCGCGTTGCGCACCGAATCGATCACGGCCTGGCCGGTCAGGCGGAAAGTCCCGACACCAAATGAAGGAACGCTCATGGTGCAACTCCTATGAAGGAAACTCGAATGCACGCAGTTTGCCGCCCTTACCTTTGCGGATAAAGCCGTGTATAAGGGAAATTCATTTGATTTGAAATCAATAATGAAGACGACCATCGACGAACTGCTGGCCTTTGCCGCCGTGGTGGACACCGGCTCGATCACGGCGGCCGCCGAGCAGCTCAAGCTGACGGTCTCCGCCGCCAGCCGCACCCTGGGCCGGCTGGAGGAGAAACTGCAGACCACGCTGCTGCGGCGAACCACGCGGCGGCTGGAGCTGACCGAGGAAGGGGCGGCATTCCTGGAACACGCCCGCGCCATCCTGGCGATGGTTGACGAGGCGGAAGAGCAGATCGCGGCGCGCCGCCTGCGGCCGGTTGGGCGCTTGCGGGTGGATGCGGCAACGCCGTTCATGCTGCATGTGATCGTGCCGCTGCTGGAGGGCTTTCGCGCCAGCTACCCGGAAGTGGAACTGGAACTCAACTCGAACGAAGGCATCATCGACCTGATCGAAAAGCGCACCGATGTGGCGTTCCGCATCGGCCAGCTGAAGGACTCAACGCTGCATGCGCGCCCTATCGGCACCAGCCGAATCCGCATCCTGGCCAGTCCCGGCTACCTGAAGCGCCACGGCACGCCCACCAAGCCGGCGCAGCTCGCGCAGCATGCGCTGCTGGGCTTCACGCAGCCGGAATCGCTGAACGACTGGCCGCTGCGCGACGACGACGGCAGCGTGCTGCATATCAAGCCAACCATCGCCTCGTCCAGCGGCGAGACCCTCCGGAGTCTGGCCCTGAACGGCCAGGGCATTGCCTGCCTGTCGGACTTCATGACGCGCGACGATCGGCAAGACGGGCGGCTGGTGCAGCTGTTTGCGAAACAGACCCTCGATGTGCGCCAGTCGATCAACGCGGTCTACTATCGCAACACCGCGTTGGCGTCCCGCATCACCTGCTTTGTCGAGTATGTGGTCAATGTGCTTGGCCAGAAGCCGTTCGAGAGCTAGTTTTCATATTTGATGCCAGATCAAAAGTATTTGACCGATACACGGCTTAATCTGCAAAGATGAACCGGGCAAACTGCGCTCCATCGAAACCCATTCCCTGGAGCACAAATGAGCCCCCTCTTCAAGCCCTTTGCCATGGCCGAGCAAACGCTATCCAACCGGATCGCCATGGCGCCGCTGACCCGTTCGCGCAACCCGGACGGGGTGCCCAACGATCTCAACGCGCTCTACTACGGCCAGCGTGCCGACGCCGGCCTGATCGTGACCGAAGGCACGGTGATCTCGCCCAGCGCGCAGGGATTCCTGTTCAATCCGGGCCTCTACACGCCGCAGCAGGTTGAAGGCTGGCGCAAGGTGACCGACGCGGTGCATGCGAAGCGCGGAACGATCTTCACGCAGCTCTGGCACGTCGGCCGGGTGAGCCACGTCTCGATCCAGCCTGGCGGCATCCAGCCGGTCAGCGCAACGGGCCAGGTTGCGAAGAACACCAAGGCCTGGGGCTATACCGCCGACGGCACGCCCGGTGCGGTCGATGTATCCGCGCCGCGCGCGCTGGCCAGCGGTGAGGTCTACGGCGTAATCGCCGATTTCGCGGAAGCCGCGGCCAATGCGATCGCCGCCGGCTTCGACGGCGTGGAACTTCACGGTGCCAATGGCTACCTGATCGAACAGTTCCTGAACCCGACGGTGAACGACCGCACCGACGAATTCCGTGGCGACACGCTGGAAGGCCGTACCCGCTTTGTACTGGCTGCCATCGACGCCGTGGCAGCCCGGATCGGCGCGCATCGCACGGCCATCCGCCTGTCTCCCTATGGCGGACTGGGCGACATGGGCGAGTACCCTGAGCTGGAGCAGACCTATCTCCATCTGGCCGACGAGCTCTCGAAGCGGAACATCGCCTACGTCCACCTCATGGACCAGAGCACGCGCGGCAGCTCGGCCACGCCGGGCGACTTCCTGGCAAGGTTCCGACGTCGCTTCACGGGTGCGCTGATCCTTGCGGGTGGCATGACACGCGCACGCGCCGAGCAGCTGATTGCCGATGACCTGATCGACATTGCCGCCTTCGGCGAGCCGTTCATCGCCAACCCCGACCTGGTTGCCCGGCTTGAGAACAACTGGCCGCTGGCCTCGTCGGACCGCGCGCACCACTACGGTGGCGGCGCCGAGGGCTACACGGACTATCCCGCCTACGACGGCGCCGCCGCAGCCTGAACTGCGCCAGACCACCTCGCGCAGCTTCACGCGGCGCTTCGGGCAGCCGCCCGGGGCGGGGCGGGTGTCCGCACACGGATAGCAAGGCTGCACTCAGCCCATCGAGCCACACGATTGCGCGCGGGGGTGTCGCCGCTCAGGTCGTCAGCAATTTTTCCTGATTTTCACCACGAATTCAGCAACAAATACCCCGGTTATCTGATTAACCTGCCCGCTATTTTCCGTTTACGGCCCGCCGCGGACGAGAAAATAGCTGCTCCCGCCGGCCCCACGAAGGCCGGCGCGGCCTTTCTGATGACACGGAGACAACGACACATGAGTGCAAGCGCAGAACATCTGCAACGCGGCCTGGGCGAACGGCATATCCGGCTGATGGCGCTGGGTTCGGCCATCGGCGTGGGCCTGTTCCTGGGCGCCGGCAATGCCATCAAGATGGCCGGCCCCGCCATCATGCTGGGCTACCTGATCGGCGGCGCGGTGATCTTCCTGATCATGCGCGCGCTGGGCGAAATGGCCGTGCACAACCCGGTGGCCGGCTCGTTCTGCCGCTACGCGCAGGACCACATGGGCCCGCTGGCCGGCTACCTGACCGGCTGGAACTACTGGTTCCTGTGGCTGGTGACCTGCGTGGCGGAGATCACCGCCGTGGCCATCTACATGGGCATGTGGTTCCCCGACGTGCCGCGCTGGATCTGGGCGCTGGCCGCGCTGGCGGCAATGGGCTCGGTCAACCTGATGGCGGTCAAGGCCTATGGCGAGTTCGAGTTCTGGTTCGCAATGATCAAGATCGTCACCATCGTGCTGATGCTGATCGGCGGCGGCGCCATGATCGTGTTCGGCTTTGGCAACGGCGGTATCGCCACCGGCATCTCGAACCTGTGGGCGCACGGCGGATTCATGCCCAACGGCGCCTCCGGCGTGCTGATGTCGCTGCAGATGGTGATGTTCGCCTACCTCGGCGTGGAGATGATCGGCCTGACCGCCGGCGAGGCGCGCAACCCGAAGAAGTCGATCCCGGACGCGATCAACTCGGTGTTCTGGCGCATCCTGATCTTCTACGTGGGTGCGCTGTTCGTGATCCTGTCGCTGTACCCGTGGAACGAGATCGGCGCCCAGGGCAGCCCGTTCGTGCTGACTTTCGAGCGGCTGGGCATCAAGACCGCCGCCGGCATCATCAACTTCGTGGTGCTGACCGCGGCGCTGTCGTCGTGCAATGGCGGCATCTTCAGCACCGGGCGCATGCTGTACAACCTGGCACAGCAGGGCCAGGCGCCGCAGGCCTTTGCCAAGGTCGACCGCAATGGCGTGCCGCGCCGCGCGCTGCTGGTGTCGATCGCCGCGCTGCTGTGCGGCGTGCTGCTCAATTACCTGGTGCCCGAGCAGGTCTTCGTCTGGGTGACGGCGATTTCCACCTTCGGCGCGGTCTGGACCTGGGCCATCATCCTGGTCACGCAGATCCAGTTCCGCCGCAGCCTGTCGGCGGCCGAGCGCAAGGCGCTGGCCTTCCGCATGCCGTTCTGGCCCTATGGCTCCTACATCGCGCTGGCCTTCCTGGCGCTGGTGGTGGCGCTGATGGCCTACTTCCCGGAGACCCGCGTGGCGCTGTACGTGGGCCCGGGCTGGCTGGTGCTGCTGACGGTGTGCTACTACGCGCTGGACATGCGCTCGCGCGGGCCAGTCAGCTACCGCGCCTGAGCTTGCCATAGCCAGCGGGGTGCGCCGGCCGGCGCGCCTCGCTACAATGGCTCCCGGGCAATCCAACGCCAGGGGGCCGAATGTCCGAGACCACTGAGGTTGCTGGCAACGCGGCGGCTGCGCCGCCGCGCAACAGCGCCGCCGATGCCGAGGCCCGCGCCATCGCGGTTGCCGATACGGTCGCGCGCACTGCCGTCGAGCAGGCCGACCATGCCATGCGCCACTGGACCGACCCCACCGCGGGGCCGGTACGCATCGGCTCCGCGCAGCACCTGCAGATGTTCTGCAATATGCTGCTGCAGACCCACAACCCCTACAAACCCGCCGTGATCGACTGGCCGAAGCTGTCGCCGGAGGCCCTGCACCGCGTCACCTCGCTGCCGATCTGGGATATCGCCGTGCAGACCGAGGGCCGCGCCTCGATCCGAGTCAAGACCTTTGCCCAGACCGTCAGCGATCCGCTGCTGCGCATCGCGCTGGAAATGGACGGCGGCGAAGAGGCGCGCCACAAGGTGGTGCTGTCGAAGCTGGTCGAGGCCTACGGCATCGCGCTCGCGCCCGAGCCTGACTACCCGCCCCCGGACGATCCGGAATGGGGCTGGCTGGTTACCGGCTACAGCGAGTGCATCGACAGCTTCTTCGCCTTCGGCCTGTTCGCCGCGGCCAGGCGCTCCGGCTTCTTCCCCGCCGAGCTGGTCGAGACCTTCGAGCCGGTGATCCAGGAGGAAGGCCGGCATATCCTGTTCTTCGTCAACTGGGCCGCCTGGTACCGGCGCACCCTGCCGTGGTGGCGCCGTCCGCTGTTTGCGCTGAAGGTGGCGCGGGTGTGGGCCTTCCTGGTCTGGGAGCGCATCGGCATCGCGCGCGGCATCGACACCGACGGCGTGGCCCAGGACGCCAACTTCACCATGAACGGCTCGGCGGCGCTGGGCGAAGCCCTGACGCCGGGCGCGATGATCGACATGTGCCTGGCCGAGAACGACCGGCGCATGGCCGGCTACGACGCGCGCCTGCTGCGCCCGGAAACCGTGCCGCGGCTGGCCCGGCTGGCGCGGCGCTTCGTCAAGTAGGGCCGGCCCATGCACCTTGCGTTGGCATTGTCGCTGCTGTCGCTGGCGGTCTGGCTGGTGCTGATCTTTGCCCGCGCGGGCTTCTGGCGCGTGCGCAAGCCGGCTGCCGCACCGGATCCCGCAGCCTGGCCGGAGGTGGTCGCGGTCATCCCCGCCCGCAACGAGGCCGAGGTGATCGGCCGCGCCGTGGCCGGCGTGCTGGGCCAGCGCTACCGGGGCCGGCTGGCGCTGGTGGTGGTGGACGACCACAGCCAGGACGGCACCGCCGATATCGCCCGCGCCGCCGCCGCGGCCACCGCGCGCCCGCGGGGGCTGACCGTGATCGGCGCTCGCGAGCTGCCGGCCGGCTGGAGCGGCAAGGTCTGGGCGCAGTCCGAAGGATTGGCCACGGCCGACCGCATCGCCCCGCAGGCCCGCTACGTCTGGCTGACCGATGCCGATATCTGGCACGGCCCCGGCGTGCTGGCCGGTCTGGTGGCGCGCGCCGAGCACGAACGGCGCGACCTGGTCTCGCTGATGGTCCGGCTGCGCTGCGAATCCGCCTGGGAACGGCTGATCGTGCCGGCCTTTGTCTTCTTCTTCGCCAAGCTCTACCCCTTCGCCCGCGTGCGCGATGCCCGCTGCCGCGTGGCGGCCGCGGCCGGGGGCTGCATGCTGGCCAGCCGCGCGGCGCTGGCGCGCATTGGCGGCTTTGCCGCCATCCGCGGCGAGCTGATCGACGACTGCAGCCTGGCCGCGCGCATCAAGCCCGGCGGCGCGATCCGGCTGGACCTGGCCGACGACAGCGTGTCGTTGCGGCCCTACAACGACTGGCGCAGCCTGTGGGACATGATCGCGCGCAGCGCTTATACGCAATTGCGCTACTCGCCGCCGCTGCTGGCCGGCGCGGTGGCGGGCATGGTGCTGACCTACCTGGTGCCGCCGGTGCTGGCGCTCGGCTGGCGGCTGTGGCCGGCATGGCTGGCCTGGGGCGCGATGACCCTGGCCTACCTGCCGATGCTGCGCGAATACCGGCAGCCGGCGTGGCTGGCGCCGCTGCTGCCGGTCACGGCGCTGTTCTACCTGGGGGCAACCATCGACTCGGCACGGCGCTACTGGCTGCGGCGCGGCGGGCAGTGGAAGGGCCGGGCGCAGGCGCCGGTGCGGTCCTGAGCGCTCCCTGCCAGCTTAGCGCTTGTCGAGATACCCCTGCGCCCGGAACCACTCCAGCGCGTCCCGCAAACCCTCCTGGTATGGCCGCGGCTGATAGCCCAGCACCTTGCGCGCCTTGTCTGATGTAAAGAACATCCGGTACCGGGACATATTGAGTCCATCTACAGTGATGAACGGCTCCTTGCCGGTAAAGCGTGCCGCCGCCTCCGCCCCGTACGCCAGCGGGTACAGCGGCCAGCGCGGCAGCTGCATGGTCGGCGGGCGCCGGCCGCACAGCTGCGCGATGTCACGCAGCATCTGCTGCAGCATCACGTCCTGGCCGCCCAGGATGTAGCGCTCGCCGGCCTGGCCGCGTTCCAGCGCCAGGAAATGCCCTTCGGCCACGTCATCCACATGCGCCAGGTTCAGGCCGGTATCGACAAAGGCGGGGATCTTGCCCGTGGCCGCCTCGACGATGATGCGCCCGGTCGGCGTCGGCCGCACGTCGCGCGGGCCGATCGGAGTGGACGGGTTGACGATGACCGCCGGCAGGCCGCGCTCGGCCACCAGTTTTTCGACCACGCGCTCGGCCAGCACCTTGCTGCGCTTGTAGGCGCCGATGGCCTCGTGCGGGCGCAGCGCCGCGGTCTCGTCCACCGGCGCCCGCGCGCCGGCCACGCGCAGCGTCGCCACGCTGCTGGTATAGACCACCCGCTCGACGCCGGCCTGCTGCGCGGCCTCCATCACGGCCAGGGTGCCGTCGACGTTAGTGCGCACGATCTCCTCGGGGTCCGGCGCCCACAGCCGGTAGTCGGCGGCCACATGGAACAGGTAGCGCACGCCCTGCAGCGCGGCAGCCACCGCGCCGGCGTCGCGCATGTCGCCTTCCGCCACGCTCACCGGCAGCCCGGCCAAGTTGGCGCGCGGGCTTTGCGGGCGCACCAGCACGCGCACCCGGAAGCCGCGTGCCAGCGCCCTGCGCGCCACCGCCGAGCCCAGAAAGCCCGAGGCGCCTGTCACCAGCACGTCATCGTTTTTCGTCATAAACCCGTTTTCCCGTGAGGCGGAGTCGCCCCGGGCCAGCCTCGCGCTGGCCAAAGCGCCTCCAGACAAAGCCGGCGTGTCGGGTATATAGTAACCACCGTGCGACGGAAATGTGATCTGCGGTGGATCTCCGGTGGATGCCGGTGCATTTCCTGTCCCGCCATCCCAAACACTGAAACCCGTTGCAAAGGGTCGGGGGGCTTACTCTATGCAGGTGATTCTTGCTCAGCCCCGGGGCTTCTGCGCTGGCGTGGTGCGCGCGATCGAGATCGTCGACCGCGCCCTCGTCAAGCATGGCGCCCCGGTGTTCGTGCGGCATGAGATCGTGCACAACAAGCACGTCGTAGAGGGACTGAAGGACAAGGGGGCGCGCTTCGTCGAAGAACTGGACGAAGTCCCGACCGGCGCCGTGACGATCTTCAGCGCGCACGGGGTCTCGCGCGAGGTCATCGCCGATGCCAGCCAGCGCCAGTTGCATGCCATCGACGCCACCTGCCCGCTGGTGATCAAGGTCCATACCCAGGGCCGCCAGTACGCGGCCAGCGGCCGCACCGTGATCCTGATCGGCCATGCCGGCCACCCGGAAGTGGAAGGCACCATGGGCCAGATCCCGGGCAAGGTGATCCTGGTGCAGAACGAGGCCGAGGTCGCGCAGCTGGACCTGCCCGCCGACACCCCGGTCGCCTATGTCACGCAGACCACGCTGAGCGTGGACGACACCCGCAATATCATCGCCGCGCTCGGGCGCCGCTTCAGCAACCTGGTCGGTCCCGATACGCGCGATATCTGCTACGCCACGCAGAACCGCCAGAGCGCGGTGCGCGACCTGTGCAAGCTGGCCGACGTGATCCTGGTGATCGGCGCGACCAACAGCTCCAACTCCAACCGCCTGCGCGAGATCGGCACTGAAAGCGGCGTGCCCAGCTACCTGATCGCCGAAGGCGCCGAGCTGGACCCCGCCTGGGTGCGCGACGCCAACGTGGTGGGCATCACCGCCGGCGCCTCCGCCCCCGAGGAAATGGTCGAGGACGTGATCAACGCGCTGCGCCGGCTGGGCCCGGTGGATGTCACCACCATGGCCGGGCGCGAGGAACATGCCGAGTTCCGGCTGCCGCCCGAACTGGCCGACGTAAAGCCGCAATCGGCCCCGCGCAAGGCCGGCAAGGAACCCGCCGCAGTCGCGGCCGCACCGGCCACCGCCAACGAGAATATCGCCGGCTGAACCCAACCAGAGGAAGCTGCCTTGGCTATTCCGCTACTGCAGGTCGCCCGCGTGGGCGCCTACATCGTCGGCAAGCATCTGTCGCGACAGAAGCGCTATCCGCTTGCCCTGATGCTGGAACCGCTGTTCCGCTGCAACCTGGCGTGCTCAGGCTGCGGCAAGATCGATTATCCGGATCCCATCCTGAACCAGCGCCTGTCGGTGCAGGAATGCCTGGAGGCGGTGGATGAATGCGGTGCCCCGGTGGTGTCCATCGCCGGCGGCGAGCCGCTGCTGCACAAGGACATGCCGCAGATCGTGCAAGGCATCATCGCGCGGCGCAAGTTCGTCTACCTGTGCACCAATGCGCTGCTGATGGAAAAGAAGCTGGACCAGTACCAGCCCAGCCCGTATTTCATCTGGTCGGTGCACCTGGACGGCGACCGCGAGATGCATGACCGCTCGGTGTGCCAGGAAGGCGTGTACGACCGCTGCGTCGAGGCAATCCGGCTGGCCAAGCAACGGGGTTTCCGCGTAAATATCAACTGCACGCTGTTCAACGATGCCCAGCCCGAGCGCGTGGCGAAGTTCTTCGACTCGGTCAAGGCGCTGGGCGTGGACGGCATCACCGTGTCGCCTGGCTATGCCTATGAACGCGCGCCGGACCAGCAGCACTTCCTGAACCGCGGCAAGACCCGCCAGCTGTTTCGCGACATCCTCAGCCGCGGCCGCGCCGGCAAGAACTGGGCCTTCAGCCAGTCGACGCTGTTCCTGGACTTCCTGGCCGGCAACCAGACCTACCACTGCACCCCGTGGGGCAACCCGGCGCGCACCGTATTCGGCTGGCAGCGTCCGTGCTACCTGGTGGGCGAGGGCTATGCCGCCACCTTCCGCGAGCTGATGGAAGAAACCGACTGGGACGCCTACGGCACCGGCAACTACGAGAAGTGCGCCGACTGCATGGTGCACAGCGGCTATGAGGCCACCGCCGTGGCCGACACCTTTGCCCATCCGCTCAAGGCGCTGGGCGTGAGCCTGCGCGGCGTGCGCACCAGCGGGCCGATGGCGCCCGATATTGCGCTGGACCGGCAGCGGCCGGCGGAATACGTGTTCTCGCGCCACGTCGAGATCAAGCTCGAGGAAATCCAGCGCGCGAAACCGCGCGCCAACCGGCCGCGGCCGGCCGAGGCCAACGCCGCGGCCACGCACTGACCGCACTACCGATGGCCGCGGAACTTGCCGCCACCCTCCCAGGCGCTGCGCTGACCTGCGTGTCGGCGGCCTATGCGCTGGCCGCGGCCTGGCTGTCGCATCGCGCGCCGGCGGCAAGCGGCGGCACCGCGACGACGCCGGTCAGCGTGCTCAAGCCGCTGTGCGGCGCCGAGCCCCGGCTGTACGAGAACCTGGCCACGCTGTGCCGGCAGCGGCATCCGTCGTTCCAGCTGGTATTCGGCGTGCATGCCGCGGACGATCCCGCCATCGCCGTGGTCGAACGGCTGCGCCGCGACTTCCCGGCGTGCGACATCGCGCTGGTGGTCGATCCGCAAGTGCACGGCACCAACCTGAAAGTCAGCAACCTGGTCAACCTGTTCGCACAAGCGAAGCACGATGTGCTGGTGATCGCCGACAGCGATATCGCCGTGCCGCCCGACTACCTGGCGCGCGTGACCGCGCCGCTGGCCGACGCCGGCGTGGGCGTGGTCACCTGCCTCTACCGCGGCAATCCGACTGGCGGGCGGTGGTCGCGCATCGGCGCGCAGTTCATCAACGACTGGTTCGCGCCGTCGGTGCGCATCGCCCACGCGGGCGGCTCGCAACGCTTTGCCTTTGGCGCGACGATTGCGCTGCGGCGGGATGCGCTGGTTTCGGTCGGCGGGTTCGAGGTATTGGCGGACCGGCTGGCGGATGACTTCTGGCTGGGCGAGCTGACGCGGCGACAAGGGTTGCGCACGGTGCTGTCAGACGTGGTGGTCAGCACCGATGTCACCGAGGAACACTTTGCCGACCTTTGGCGGCATGAGGTGCGCTGGCTGCGCACGATAAGGTCACTCAATCCGCTGGGTTTTGCCTTCACCTTTATTACCTTCACCTGGCCGATGCTGGTGCTGGGCGTATTGCTGGCGCCGCTCCCTGCTGTTCTTGCCCTGGCGACCCTCGGCGTGATCGCGCGCAGCATGATGGCGGGCAGCGTGGCCGCTGCGTTGCGCGCGCCGTTGCGCGATGCGATGCTGCTGGCCGGCTGGGCCGTTGCGCTGACGGGCAAGCGCGTGCGGTGGCGCGAGCAGGTGCTGCCGGTACATGATGGGCAGCACTCCGGGCGAGCGCCTGCCCTCTCCCCCGCCCCTCTCCCGCAAGCGGGCGAGGGGAGAAAACAGGCGGACGGGGAGCCGCCATCGCGTTATTCCGCACGCCGTCCTGCGGCAGCGTCCGTTGATGTGACGACGTTGAACGCAGCGGCGGTTCGCTCCCCTCTCCCGCCTGCGGAAGAGGGGCCGGGGGAG
>NZ_JBYTAH010000081.1:11098-28568 GCF_058787975.1 Cupriavidus sp. FW305-26 | reverse complement strand
CAGCGGGGGCAGGGCGCATGACGCAACGGGAACAGGATTGCATGGGGTTCGCGCTGCTACTTTAGCCTTGGCGCCTTGCCGCCGTTGTCAGGCGTTGTCCTACGGCGCAACGGTGGCTTGCCCTGGCGGCCGCGGCATGCCAGTGATGGAGAGCGTAGAATCCGGGTCGCCAAGACCTGATCGAAGTCCCGAGTCCCGCCATGTCCGTGCAGATCCGCCCAGAAGCACCGTCCGACGCCGACGCCATTGCCCGGCTGACCACCGCCGCCTTCCTGACGGCGCCGCATACCAGCCACACCGAGGCGTTCGTGGTCAATGCGCTGCGCCGCGCCGGCCGGCTGACGGTCTCGCTGGTGGCACAGGCAGGCGATGAACTGGTGGGACACGTGGCGATTTCGCCGGTTACGGTCTCATCCGGCGCGACCGGCTGGTACGGACTGGGCCCGATCTCGGTGGCGCCGGACCTGCAGGGGCAGGGCATTGGCTCGCAACTGATGCGCGCGTCGCTGGACCAGCTGCGCCGCCTTGGCGCCGCCGGCTGCGTGGTGCTGGGCGATCCCGGCTACTACGGCCGCTTCGGCTTTGCCGCGCGGCCCGGGCTGGTGCTGGACGGCGTGCCACCCGAGTACTTCCAGGCACTGGCGTTCGACGGCGGCTATCCGGCGGGCAGCGTGCAATACCACGACGCCTTCAACGCCACCGCCTGACGGGCGGGCGCTCAGAGCTCCAGCACCAGCCGGCCGCCGCCACAGGCGCGCGAGCAGCACGCCATCATGCGCTGGTTGGCCTCGCGCTCGCTGCGCGTGAGCACCACGTCGCGATGGTCGACCTGGCCGGCCAGCACGCGCACCTCGCAGGACCCGCACAGGCCTTCCTCGCAATCGCTCTGCACATCGATATTGGCGCCGCGCAGCGCGCTCAGCAGGGTCTGGCCGGCCGGGACTTCCATGACCAGGCCGGAGTCCTTCAGCTCGACGGAAAAGGGCAGTTCCTTCGACGCATCCAGCGTGCCCAGCTTCGATACGAAGTGCTCCACTCGCAGCGCATCTTCCGGCCACGCCGCGCAGCTCTCGGTCAGCGCATCCAGCATGCGCTGCGGGCCGCAGGCGTAGATCTGGGTGCGCGGGTCCGGCCGCGCCAGCAGCTTGCCGAAGTCGGCGCGCTGGCCTTCATCGCTGGCGTGGACGTGCAGCCGCGCACCGTGCAGGGCCTGCAGTTCATCCAGCATCGCCATCGCCTGGCGCGAACGGCCGCAGTAGTGGAATTCGTAGTCGATGCCAAGCGCACGGGCGCGCCGCGCCATCGCGCTGACCGGCGTGATGCCGATGCCGCCGGCGATAAAGATCGCGCGTCCGCAGCCTTCATCGAAGCGGAAGTGATTGCGCGGCCCGCGGATGCGCAGGCGGTCGCCGGCCTGGACGCTGCCATGCACCCAGGCCGAGCCGCCGCGGCTGTCGGGGTCGCGCAGCACGGCAATTTCCAGCGCCCCGGTGTCGTCCGGATCGCCGCACAGCGAATACTGGCGCGACAGCCCGGTATCGCCGCATTCCACGTCGATATGCGAGCCCGGCGCCCAGCGCGGCAGCGGCTTGCCGTCAGGCGCCGCCAGCCGCAGCCGGACCACGCCGTCGGCGGCGGGCGTGACGCGCTCGACCACCACCGTGCGGGCGATGGTGTGCGCGGACGGTTCGCCGATGCGCACCGGCTGGTGCACCTCGAGCAGGGCCGGGTCGCGGCGCTCGGGGTTCTGCGCGGGGTCCCATTCCACCAGCAGGTGCTCAGGGCCGCGGAACGAGGTGTTGGGCACATAGGTGAAGGTCTGCTCGGCCAGGCGCATATGCGGCAGCCGGCGTGTCAGCTCCTCCAGGAAGACCTGCATCTCCATGCGCGCCAGGTTCTTGCCCATGCACTGGTGCGAGCCGTAGCCAAAGGTCAGCTGTTCGCTGGCGTTGTCGCGGCGGATATCGAACAGGTCGGCATCGGCGAAATGGCGCTCGTCATGGTTTGCCGAAGACGTGACGATCAGCAGCTTGCTGCCCGCCGGCAGGCGGATGCCGCCGACCTCGGCGTCGCGCGTCACCAGCCGCCGCCATGCGGCGACGGAGCCGTTGTGGCGCAGGCATTCTTCCACCGCGTTGGGGATCAGCGATGGGTCGTCGCAGATCTCGCGCCATGCATCCGGATGCTGCAGCAGCAGCTTGATGGCATTGGCCGAGGCGTTGGCGGTGGTCTCGTGCGCGGCAACGATGCCGGCCATCATCATCGAATGCAGGTAGGAGTCGGTGACGACATCGGGCAGTTCTTTCTGCTTGCGCAGGCCGTACTGCATCCAGCCCGGGCCGGACGGGTCCTCGCGCATCTTGTCCAGGATGCGGCCCGCCAGCTGCCAGAAATTGCCCACGGCATGCGCCACCGCCACCTGTTCCTCCGGCTTCGGCCGGCCCCAGGTGTTGACGGTATGGGCGATGGAGTACTGGCGCAGCAGGTCCATGTCCTCTTCGGGCACGCCCAGGAAATGCAGGGCCACGGTCAGCGGCACTTCCCACAGCATCTGGTCGACCAGGTCGGCGCGGCCATCGTCGATAAAGCGGTCGACATACTCGCGCGCCAGGCGGCGCACCAGCGGCTCATGGTGCGCCAGTTCCGCAGGCGTGAAGGGCGCCATCAGCGCGCGCCGGCGCGGCATGTGGGCGGGCTCGTCCTCGTTGACCAGCGTGCGGTTCATGGCATAGCCGTAGGAGGCCAGCACGGCATTGGCCTCGTCGCCGGTGGGCGTGATCTTCTCCAGCGCGATTGACGGGCTGAAGGTCAGGTTGTCGCGGAAGATCGCCTTGATGTCTTCATAGCGCGTGACCACCCAGTAGCCCAGCCTGGGGCTGTAGAACACCGGCTCCTGCTCGCGCGACCAGCGCACGTATTCGGGCGGATCCTGCTGGTAGCCGTCGCCGAAGGGATCGAATTGCGCCGCGTTGTGGCTGACCGGGCAGCCGTTGGGCGCGGTCAAGGCGCTGTGGTCGATCGGGCAGCCGCTGCGCGCGGCGCTGGGGGAGGGGTTGGCCATGCTGCGTACTCCTGGCGAAAAACAGGGCCGTCCGGTCAGGGCCGGACGGCCATTCGGTGTTGCGGCCGGACTCAATTGTCCAGCGTGATCTTCAGGTCGCGGATCAGCTTGGTCCAGCGGGTGGACTCGCTGCGCAGCAGCTCGCTGAACTGAACCGGCGAGTTGCCGACCGGCTCAACGCCGAAGTCCACCAGCCGCTTGTTGACAGCGGGCTCGCGGATTGCCGCGACCACATCCTTGTTCAGCGTGTTGACCACCTCCGGCGGCGTGCCGGCCGGCACCACCATGCCCACCAGCGCGGCGGCTTCCACGCGCGGGTAGCCCAGTTCGGCAAAGGTCGGCACGTCGGGCAGCTGCGGCAGCCGGGTGGCATTGGCCACCGCCAGCGGCCGGACCTTGCCGCCCTTGATAAAGCCGGCGCCGGCAGCGTAGTCCACCATCATCGCCACCACCTGTCCGGCGGCCACGTCCGACAGCGCCGGCGCGGCGCCGCGGTAGGGGGCATGCGTCATCGACAGGCCGGCTTCCACCTTCAGCAGCTCCATCGCCAGGTGGTGCGGGCTGCCCGCGCCGGCCGAGCCGTAATTGATGCCGCCCTGGGTGGCCTTGGTCTGGGCGATGAATTCCTTGGCGCTCTTGACCGGGCTGGCCGCGCCGACCACCAGGATCATCGGGAAGCGGCCCAGCAGCGTCACCGGAGCCAGGTCCTTGCCAGGGTTGTAGGAGAGCGATTTGTACAGCACCGGGTTGAACACCAGCGTGCCGTTGTCGGCCGACAGCACGGTATAGCCGTCGGCGGCCGAGCGCGCCGTCTCGGCCGCGCCGATGGCGGTATTGCCGCCCGGCTTGTTGTCCACCACCACCGGCTGGCCGACCTTGGCCGACAGCCCCTGGCCGATGGTGCGCGCCAGGAAGTCCGAGCCGCCGCCGGCGGCGTAGGGGACGATCCAGCGGATCGGCTTGGCAGGGTAGGCGTCGGCGGCATGCGCGGGGGCGGCGGCCAGCATCGGCAGGGCCAGCGCGCCAATGGCCAGGCGCTTGAAGTTGAGGCGGGGCATGGGGGCTTGTCTCCTTGTTGGTCAGCCCGGTGTACGGCACCGGTGTTTCTATTTCGCGTAAATCATATACGCATTGCGTAATGATTGAATGCGGGTTAACCTTGAACTGTCCTGCAGCGGCCGCATGGCTTGATCCGCCTTCCATGTGATGACCGCTCACCGTTTGCCGGATCTTCCCGCCATGCCCCGACCGAAAGCTGCCCAACCTCCGATCGAACCCGCCGACGCGCCCCGCACGCGCGAACGCCGCCAGCGCGTGCAATCGGCGGTCACCGGCATGGCCGTGCTCAAGGGACTGGCCCGGCTGGGCGGACGCGCCAGCCTGACCGCGCTGGCCGCGTATATCGACGAAAGCCCGGCCAAGGTGCACCGCTACCTGGTCAGCCTGGTGGAAGAGGGGCTGGTGGCGCAGGAGACGGGCACGCAGCAATACCACCTGGGCTTCGAGGCGCTGCAGATCGGCATGGCGGCGATGCGCCAGGCCGACCCGATCCGGCTGGCCGAAGCCTCGCTGGTACGCCTGCGTGAAGCGCTGGAGGTGACCTGCTTTGTCGCGGTGATGGGCAACAAGGGGCCGACCATCATGCGCTTTGAGGAACCGGGTTTGCCGGTGACGGTGAATGTGCGCGCGGGCTCGGTGATGCCATTGCTGTGGTCGGCCACCGGGCGCGTGTTCCTGGGCCTGCTCGATGAAAAGCGCGTGCATGCCCAGGCCGAGGAGGAACTGGCCGCGGCAAGTCCGGCGCGGCTGGCGTTGCTCGATGGCAAAGACCCCATCGGCGCGCTGCGCCGCGCGGTGCAGGCCGACGACTGCGCCTGGGTGCGCGACACCAACCTGACCGGCATCAGCGCCGTGGCGGCGCCGGTGCGCGACTACACCGGGCGCGTCTGCGCGGTGCTGACGGCGCTGGGCGCCACCGGCGGCTTTGATCCCGCCATCGACGGGCCCATCGGCAGCGCCGTGCGGCGCGAGGCGCGCGCGGTCAGCACGGCGCTGGGGTTCAACCCCGGGGCCTGATCCGATCGCTCAGCGGGTGAAGCCGCCATCGGCCAGCAGCGAACGGCCGTAGCCAGCGCTACTGTGTTGCCGGCCTGACCGGACGCAGGCTCGTACAAGCGATGACCGAGATTGCGCTCGATTTCCTGTTCAGATCAGCAGTCTGGCGGAGGCGCAGCGGAATTTTACGAATCCGGGCCAATCCTCCTTATGCCACCTCGCGCAGCGCGGTTTCGCGCGGCATGGCGGCATCGCCAACGTGCCGCACCGACGGATACCCCGCCGCAAACACCAGCCTCCCGCCAGACCAGGTATGCGTGACCATCGGCTGGCCTGCCACGCCGGACACGGCGATCACGTCCGCGCGCAGCCCCGGCGCCAGGCGCCCGCGGTCGTCCAGCAGGCAGGCGTCGGCCGGATTGACGGTGACCAGCGCCAGCGCCTGGTTCAGCGGCAGGTCGGCCAGGCGCGCGGCGGCATACGCGGCGGCGATCAGCGTGGACGGCTGGTAGTCCGAGCACAGGATGGTGCCCACGCCGGCGTGAATGGCGTCGATGGCGCGCATCGAGCCGCTCTGGCTCTTGCCGCGCAGCACGTTGGGCGCGCCCAGGATGGTCGGCAGCGCCTGGGAGCACGCGGCTTGCGCGGTTTCCAGGTTGATCGGGAACTCGCTCATGCGCACGCCCAGCGCGCGCATGGCGGCGATGCGCTGCGGCGAATCGTCGTCATGGCTGGCGGTGGGGATGCCCAGCGCATGCGCCCTGGCCACCAGCCGGTTGACACGCTCATGCGCGCCTTCCAGCGCGGCGGCCTTCTTGTCGGCCGCATCGGCGGCTTGCTCGCGGCTCATGCCGTGGTTGCCCATCATGTAGGCCAGGTAGGCATCCATGGTCTTGAACTGGCCCTGGCCCGGCGAGTGGTCCATCACGGACAGCAGGTCGACCACGCCCTCGGCCATCAGGGATTCCAGCACCGGCACGGCGCTGGAATCGGTGACTTCGTAGCGGCAATGGATGCGGTTGTCGACCAGGCTGTGGCGGCGATACGCGGCCAGGGTGCGCACCAGCGTGGCCGCGGTATCGACATTGCGCACGCCGAACTGGTTGCCCGCGAACGACAGCGCGTGGTACGGCGTGGTGATGCCGGCCGCGGCGTTGCGGCGGTCGACCTGAGCCACGGCAAAGTCCAGTGGGAACAGCACGCTGGCACGCGGTTCGACTTCCTTCTCGATGGCGTCGCAATGCACGTCGACCAGGCCCGGCATCACGGAGTGGCCATGCAGGTCGATCACGGTGGCGTGGGCGGGGACCGCTGCGGGTGCCGGTTCGATGGCGGCGATGCGACCATCTTCGATCAGCAGCGCGCTGTCGTGCAGCACGCGGTCCGGCAGCACCAGGGTGGCGTGCGTCAGGTAGGTAGCAGACATGTCCGGCTCCGTTCTGGGATCAAATCAGGCAAGGGCGCTAGCGGGTTGCAGCGGCAGCAGGCGCGTGGCCACGGCATCGCGCACGGCTTCATCGTGGAAGATGCCGATCAGCGCGCGGCCTTCGGCCAGGGCTTCGCGGATCAGCTCGACCACCACGGCGCGGTTGTCGGCGTCCAGCGAGGCGGTGGGCTCGTCCAGCAGCAGGATCGGGTGGCCGCCGATCAGCCCGCGCGCGATGTTCACGCGCTGCTGCTCGCCGCCGGAGAAAGTGGCCGGCGGCAGGTCCCACAGCCGGCGCGGCAGGTTCAGCCGTGCCAGCAGTTCTGCCGCGCGGGCGCGGGCCTCCTCATGGCTGGCGCCGCGCTGCTGCAGCGGATCGGCCACCACGTCGAGCGCGCCGACGCGCGGAATCGCGCGCAGGAACTGGCTGACATAGCCGATCACGTCGCGGCGCAACTTCAGCACGCGTTGTTCTGGGGCGTGGGTCAGCTCGACCCACGGCTCGCCCTCGGCGCTGGTATCGCGCAGGCGGATGCTGCCTTCGGTGGCCAGGTAGTTGCCGTACAGGCAGCGCAGCAGCGTGCTCTTGCCGGTGCCGGAGGGCCCGGACAGCACCAGGCATTCGCCGCGGGTGGCATCGAAATCCATCGCGCGCAGCACCGGCAGGCGGATGCCGCCCTGGTTGTGCAGCGTAAACATCTTGCCGAGGCCGCGGACCTCGACCAGTTTCTGGGGGTGGTGTTCTGCGTGCATCGTCGTCAGCCCTGCAGGATGGAAGAGACCAGCAACTGCGTGTACGGGTGCTGCGGGTCGTCGAGGATCTGGTCGGTCAGGCCTTGCTCCACCACGCGGCCGCCTTGCATGACCAGCGTGCGGTGCGCGAGCAGGCGCGCCACGGCCAGGTCGTGCGTGACCAGCACGGCGGCGAGGCCCAGGTCCGCCACCAGGCGGCGCAGCAGGTCTAGCAGGCGGGCCTGCACCGACACGTCCAGCGATGCGGTGGGCTCGTCCATGAACACCAGGCGCGGGTGCGTGACCAGGTTGCGCGCGATCTGCAAACGCTGCTGCATGCCGCCGGAGAAGGTGCCGGGCACGTCGTCCAGCCGGGCCAGGTCGATCTCCATCTTCTCCAGCCAGGTGCCGGCGACCTCGCGCAGGTTGCCGTAGTGGCGCTCGCCCACGGCCATCAGGCGCTCGGCGATATTGGCGCCGGCGCTGACCTGCATGCGCAGGCCGTCGCGCGCATGCTGGCGCACGAAGCCCCAGTCGGTGCGGGCCAGCAGCCGCAGGCGCGCGCTGGACAGCGTGGCCAGGTCGGTCAGGCCGGACTCGCGCATGTCGTAGCTGACGCTGCCGCGCTGCGCCGGCGCCTGCATCGACAAGGCCTGCAGCAACGTACTCTTGCCGGAGCCCGATTCGCCCACCACGCACAGCACCTCGCCCGGGTACAGGTCGAAGCTGACGTCATGGCAGCCGTGCAGGCCGTCCCAGGTGCGCGTCAGGTTGCGCACCGACAGCAGCGGGGTGGCGCTCATCGGGCACCTCCGGCAGCGGCCTTGACGGCCTGGGCCGCCTGGCGGTCGGCGCAGTATTCGGTGTCGGAGCACACGAACAGTCGCGTGCCGGCGTCATCGGTGATGATCTCGTCCAGGTAGCTGTCGGCAGCGCCGCACTGGGCGCAGCAGCTGGACCACTTTTCCACCGTGAAGGGATGGTCGGCGAAGTCCAGGCTCCTGACCGCGGTGTACGGCGGCACGGCATAGACGCGCTTCTCGCGCCCGGCGCCGAACAGCATCAGCGCGGGGCTGCGGTCGAGCTTGGGATTGTCGAACTTGGGGATCGGCGACGGCCGCATCATGTAGCGCTGGTTGACGATCACGGGGTAGTCGTAGGTGGTGGCGATATGGCCGTGATGCGCGATGTCCTCATACAGCTTGACGTGCATCGCGCCGTACTCGGCCAGTGCGTGCATGGTGCGGGTCTCGCCCTCGCTCGGCTCCAGCCAGCGTAGCGGCTCGGGGATCGGCACCTGGAACACCATGGTCTGGCCCGCGTGCAACGGCGTTTCCGGAATCCGGTGACGGGTCTGGATGATGCTGGCCTCGGCGGTGCGCTCGGTGGTCTGCACGCCGGTGACGCGGCCGAAGAAGCGGCGGATATTGATGGCGTTGGTGGTGTCGTCCGAGCCCTGGTCGATCACCTTGAGCACATCATCCTTGCCGATGATCGCGGCCGTCACCTGGATGCCGCCCGTGCCCCAGCCATAGGGCAGCGGCATTTCGCGGCTGCCGAAGGGTACCTGGTAGCCGGGAATCGCCACGGCCTTGAGCAGCGCGCGGCGCAGCATCCGCTTGGTCGACTCGTCCAGGTAGCCGAAGTTGTAGTGGTCATCGCGGGCAATGCCCGTTGCCATGGTGGTGTCGGGGGTGGTCATGCCAGCGTCTCCTCTTGCGGTTGCGCCTGCACGGTAGCGGTCACGGCGCCATCCTGTTCCGCACGCAGCCGGCGCAGCAGTTCGAGGTTGGCCTGGAAGTCCACGTAGTGGGGCAGCTTCAGGTGCTGCACGAAGCCGGAGGCCTCGACGTTGTCGCTGTGGTACAGCATGAATTCGATATCGTTGGCCGGGGCGTCGGCGGCCTCGCCCAGTTCTTCGGCGCGCATGGCGCGGTCAGCCAGCGCCATCGACATGGCCTTGCGCTCGTTGTAGCCGAACACCAGCCCGTAGCCGCGCGTGAAGCGCGGGGCTTCGTCGGCATTGCCGGCGAACTGGCTCACCATCTGGCATTCGGTCAGCTCGATCTCGCCGATGGTGACGGCGAAGCCAAGCTCTTCCACGAACAGTTCGACCTCGGCCGCGCCGTAGCGGATCTCGGCCGCGAACGGGTGCGAGTTGCCGTAGCCGCGCTGGGTGGAATAGCCCATCGACAGCAGGAAACCCTCATCGGCGCGCGCCAGGTTCTGCAAGCGCGCGGCGCGGTTGGCGGGGAAGCTCAGCGGCTCGCGCGTCAGGTCGGGCGGCGTGGGGTCGCCCGCGGGAATCTGGTCGGCTTCGACCAGTTCATCCGCTTCCAGCAGGCCGGTCACGCGCGGCATGCTGGCGGCGAGGGGTTCGGGCGAGGGCGGCAGCGGCTCGGGGTCGCGGCCGGCTTCGAGCGTGAAATCCAGCAGGCGCTGGGTGTAGTCGTAGGTCGGCCCCAGCACCTGGCCGCCCGGCACGTCCTTGAACGTGGACGAGATCCGGCGCTGCAGGCGCATCGCGCCGGTATCCACCGGCTGGGTATAGCCGAAGCGCGCCAGCGTGGTGCGATAGGCGCGCAGCAGGAAGATCGCCTCGATCTGGTCACCGGCGGCCTGTTTCAGGGCCAGCGCGGCCAGGTGCGGGTCGTACAGCGAGCCCTCGGCCATCACGCGCGACACCGCCAGCGGCATCTGTTCGCGGATCTGCGCCAGCGTGAGTTCCGGCACCGCGGTATCGCCGCGGCGGTAGGCATCGAGCATCCGGTAGGAATTGAGGATGGCGCGCTCGCCACCTTTGACGGCTACATACATGTCAGTCCTCCACCAGCGTGGTGCGCGTCAGCGCGCAGAATCGGTCGCCGCTGGCCAGCAGCAGGTCCACGCCGAGCGGGAAGCCGGCGTTGTTGGCGCGCCAGCCGGCGCGGAAGTCCGCGGGCAGCCCCGCCACGCGCAGCACCTGCGTGGTTTCGATGCCGGGGCCGCGCAGCGTGAGGGTGTCGCCTTCGGCAAGCGAGGCCACCTCCACCAGCAGCGTGGCCGAGCGGTCGGGGAAGGCCGGGTCGCCTTGCGCGCAATCCGCCAGTGCCGGTACGGCATAGCCGGCGGGCACGCAGACAAAGGCGGCGGTGCCGACATCGTCGGTCAGCGGGCAGCCGCAATGGAAGCGCAGGAACGCGCGCGCCGCGGCGGGCACGCCGGCAGGCAGCCAGACCGGGGTATCGGGATCGGCCAGCGTCAGCAGCAGCGCCGCCAGCGCGGGCGACAGGCCGCCGGGCAGGCCGCTGGCCACGGGCAGCGTCTGCAGCCGGCCCGGATGGGCAAACGCCTGCAGCGCGGCGCGGAAGACCTGCTGGGCGTCGTCGACCGGGTTGTTGAAACCCGGCAGCAGCGAGGCGGCCGGGGCGGACAGGATCGGTTGCATGGCAGTCATTTCAGTCCTCTCCCCGGACCATGGTGAAGAACTCGACGCGGGTCTGGGCGACGGTGGCTGCTGCGTGTGCGGCGCGCTGCGCCTGCGTGCTTGCCAACGGCGCCAGCACGAACTCCTGCACGCGCTGGTGCCAGGCCGGGCGTTGCAGCAGCGCGTCCAGCACCGCGGCCTGTTCGGCGTGGCGGGCGCTGCGGCCCTGGATATAGGCCACGCCTGCAGCGGCCCCGGCAGCGCCGTCTTCCAGCACGACCGCGCAGCGCGTGACCGTGATTTCCCCCAGGTTGAACTGGGCACCGGTACCGCCTGCGCGGGCCCGGACCATGGCCATGCCGGACTCCGGCTTGCGCAGCAGCCGGTAGGCCGGCAGCGCTTGCGCCTCGCCAAGCCGCTGGTAAGCGCCGTCGAGCGCGTCGGCGGGCGCCGTCGCCAGGATCCGGAGCCAGGCGGCGCGGGCGGCATGGGCCTGCGCGGTTTCGCTTTGCATCATCACCCCTATACGTCTATACGTTTAGATGTCACTGCTTGAACACGCAGCTACTAGACCACAGGCAGATGAACGTTTCATGACGGGGCGGGGCATTGCTCGGGCACCCCGCCATCGCGGCGCGGTTGAGGCACAATCGCATGGCAATGGTGAACGCTTGATGACAAGAGGGCAGCGCGAGATGTCTGATCGAGAAGTGGAACGGGGTTCCGGCGTGGCGGTATGGCGCCAGATTGGCGAGGCGCTGGCGGACGACATCCGCAAGAAGCTGTACCTGCCCGGCGAACAGCTGCCCCCTGAGCCTGAACTGGCCACGCGCTTCGCGGTCAACCGCCACACCATCCGCCGCGCCATGGGCGAGCTGGAGTTGAGCGGCCTGGTGCGGATCGAGCAGGGCCGCGGCACCTTCGTGCAGGAGCATGCGATCGACTACGCGATCGGACGCCGCACGCGCTTCTCGCAAAACCTGGCCGCGCAGGGCATGCGCGGACATGCCGAGATCATCGACAGCCAGGTGGTGCGCGCGCCGGAAGTGGCAAAGCAACTGGGCCTGGCGCGCACGGCGGAGATCCTGCACGTGCAGATGATCGGCAAGGCCGAAGAGCGCACCATTGACGTTGCCGAGCATTACTTTGACCTCAAGCGCTTCCCGGGCATCGACGAGGTGCTGCGCGCCAGGCAATCGGTATCGCGCGCGCTGGCGCATTTCGGCATTGCCGACTACACGCGCAAGTGGTCGCGCATCACGGCGGCCATGCCCAGCGCCCCGGTGGCGCGCCTGCTGAACCAGCCGAAGACGCGCCCGGTGCTGCAGGTGGAGGCGCTGAACGTTGATATCGACGGGGCGCCGGTGCAGTACAGCGTGGTGCGGTTTGCGGGGGACTGGGTGCAGCTGACGGTTTCCGACAGTGATTGAGGCGGAGCGACGTGGCATTGGTCTAGACATCCGGCTGTCATCTGCCTGCGCTAAGGTGTCTGCGGTCCAGACCACAAAACCAGGGCAGACGCCGCCGCCGGGCGCCGGGCGCCGCTGGTAACCTTGCCGCATGACCTTGCCAGCGCACCGTTACGCCATCTACCTGGCGCCCTCAGATCCGTTCCGCACGTTTGGCAGCCAGTGGCTCGGCCGCGACGCCGATACCGGCGCCCGACGAATGGGTCAAGGCCCCGGCGCGCTACGGCCTGCATGCCACGCTGAAGCCGCCGTTCCGGCTTGTGCAGGGCAGCAACGGGCCGATGCTCGACGCCGCTGCGCGTGACTTCGCGCGTGGCCGCGAGGCATTCGACGCACCGCTGGCGCTGTGTGCGCTGCGGGGTTTTGTGGCATGGTGCCTGGCCGATGGCGGATCGCCACCGATGCAGGCGCTGGCCGATGCCTGCGTACTGGCATTCGAGCGCTTCCGCGCGCCGCCTACGGCCGAAGAACTCGGCCGGCGCAAACCGGACCAGTTGACCGACGAAGAGCGCCGCATGCTCGACGCATGGGGCTACCCGTATGTATTCGGTACCTTCGTCTTCCATATCACGCTGACTGGCATGCTTGATACTACCGGCCAGCGCGCCGCCCTCGAGCGCCTGGGGGCCGCGAGCGGCAAGCTGCTGCAGGCGCCGCTTCATGTGGACGGGATCAGCGTATTCGTGCAGCCGGAGCCGGGCGACGACTTTATCGTTGCCCGCCACTACGGATTCAACGGCAGCACCACCGACGGCGCCGGCGCGGCGTACCTGGACGCATGAACGCACATGGCGCGGCCGACGGACACGGCCTGTTCTACCTGATGGGGCCGTCCGGCAGCGGCAAGGACTCGCTGCTGCGCGCGCTGCGCGAACGCCTCGGGCCGGACCACCGCATCGTCATCGCGCATCGCTATATCACCCGCGAGGCCGATGCCAACGAGGCCTCCGTTGCGCTGACCACGGATGAGTTCCGGCGCCGCCAGGCGCTCGGCTGCCTGGCGCTGGACTGGCACAGCCACGGGCTCCATTACGGCATCGGCATCGAGATCGAGCAGTGGCTGGCCAGGGGGCTGACGGTGATCGTCAATGGCTCGCGCGAGTACCTGCCCCAAGCCGTGGCGCGCTACCCGAAGCTGTGCGCGGTGCATGTGCGCGTCCCGCCGGAGGTGCTGGCCACGCGGCTGCGCCAGCGTGGCCGCGAGTCGGAAGAAGCGATTGCCCGGCGCCTGGCGCGCGCGGCGCAGGCCTTCACCGTGCCGGCAGGGTGCCGCCTGGTCGAGTTCGACAATAGCGGCGCCCTGGAAACCGCGGCGGAGGCGTTCGCGCGGCTGGTTGGGGCTACCTCCGATAGCGCAACATTAAGCTGATAAGGCCGTGCCGAAGCGAAGCTTCCGGCACGGCCTTGCCATCAGAGTTCGATGCTGAAACTGATGCCGTGCTCGGTGAACCCGAGCCGGCGATAGAACTGGTGGGCCTGCAGGCGCCGCGCGTTGGACGACAGCACCAGCTTGGCCGCCCCGGCCTCGCGGGCCAGGCGCATCGCTTCGCGCATCATCGCCTTGCCGACGCCCCTGCCGCGCGCGGACGGCGCCACCACCACGGCCTCGACAATGGCCTCGGGACGCCCGTCGTGGACCATCACGGGAAATACCAGCAGGCTGAAGGTGCCCAGCGGCACCTCGTCCTCGTCCACCATCATGTAGCAGCGGTAGTCCGGATAGCGGCGCATGGTCGCGTAGCGCTCGCGCATGGTGGCCAGCGGCAGCGGCGCTTCATCGTCCATCGCGGCCAGCAGCGCGGACAGGTGCCGCAGTTCCGCATCGGAACCGCGCACTTCACGCAGGGTAAGCACGGCTTCAGCGATGGTGTTCATGCGCCAGTCCGCGCGCAACGCGCGGCCATGTCCAGGTAGTGCGCCAGCCGCGGCGTGGCCAGGCCGACCACCTTGGCCAGGTCGTCGTAGCGGCGCAGGCGCACCGCGGCAGCGGCGTGGCGGCTGGCGGTGAACGCTTCGGCCTGTGCGGCGCCGAACGGACCGCCTTGCAGCGCCAGGCTTTGCGCTGAAGCCGGTGACAAGGTGGCGAAGTACGCCGGATCGGCCGCGCACAGATAGCGCTTGGCCGCTACGTGCAGCCGCACGGGTTCTGTCACTTCGTCACCGAACAGTTCTGCCAGCGCATCGGCGGCGGCCTCCTGGTGGCGCATGTCGGTGGTGGTGCTTTCGGCCAGCAGCAG
This sequence comes from Cupriavidus sp. FW305-26, assembly GCF_058787975.1. Classification (NCBI taxonomy): domain Bacteria; kingdom Pseudomonadati; phylum Pseudomonadota; class Betaproteobacteria; order Burkholderiales; family Burkholderiaceae; genus Cupriavidus; species Cupriavidus sp. FW305-26. The sequence continues at coordinate 14,182 of NZ_JBYTAH010000081.1, read as the reverse complement.
GTGGCCAACGTCGTGGAGCAGGGCCGCGACGATCAGCGGCTCGGGCTCGCCGGCCTGCTCGGCCAGTTGCGCGCACTGCAGCGCGTGCGCGGTCTGGCTGATGGCTTCGCCGCCGTACCAGGCATTGCCATGGTCGGCAAACAGCGTTTCGATGCGGGACAGGTTCAGCATGATGTCAGACCAGTACCTTGCGGATTTGTGCGGAGATGATGTCGATGGCCGAGACGAACAGGATGATGATGATCATCACGGCACAGGTCTGCCCATACTGGAAGCTGCGGATGATCTCCCACAGCACGGTGCCGATGCCGCCGGCGCCGACGATGCCAACCACCGAGGCCGAGCGCACGTTGGACTCGAAGCGGTACAGCGCGAACGACAGCCACAGCGGCAGCACTTGCGGAATCACTCCATAGACGATCTCCTCGATCGGGCCGGCGCCGGTGGCGCGCACGCCTTCCACCGGGCGCGGGTCGATGGCCTCGACGGCTTCGGCGAACAGCTTGGCCAGCACGCCGGTGGTGTGGATCCAGATCGCCAGCACGCCGGCAAACGGGCCCAGACCGACGGCCACGATGAACAGCATGGCGAACACCATCTCATTGATGGCGCGGCAAGCGTCCATGATGCGGCGTGCGGGCTGGTAGGCCCACGCCGGGACGATATTGGCCGAGCACAGCAGGCCCAGCGGCACCGCCATCACCACGGCCAGGGCGGTGCCCCACAGCGCGATCTGCACGGTGACGAGCATCTCGTCCAGGTAGTGCCGCCAGTCGCGGAAATCGGGCGGGAAGAAATCGGCGGCAAATTTCGCCATATTGTCCGAGTCGCGCAGCAGGTCCAGCGGGCGCATGTCGGCCCCCTGCCAGGACAGGGCGAGCATGGCCAGCAGGACTGCCCAGGTCAGCATCACGGCAAGGGAAGTGCGCGGCGGGCGCACGTTGCTTTGGGGCGTGGGAGGCAGGCCGGGCCTGGCGGTGACAGTCATGGGGAATCCGGAATCAAGCGGGGAACGAAAGCGATGCGGGGCCGGCGGCGGGGGGCCGCCGGCCTCGTCGGGATGGGCTTATTGCGTGCTGATGGCGTTGCCGGCGGCCTTGTCCAGCTCGGCCAGGCGGCGGGTCACCTCGGCCAGCCGCTTTTCCTTGTCGGCAGCGGCCAGGGTGGTGTCCGATTCGATCTTCGCCTTTTCGCGGGCCAGTTCGATCTGGCGGATCGGCACCAGCTGCGCATCGCTGGCGGTGCGGAAGCCCTGGTAGGTCAGGGTGGCCAGCACCTGCTTTTCACGGGCGGCGTCTGCGCCCTTGCCGTAGTTGGCGAAGAAGGCCTGGATCTTCTTCTTCACCTCCGGCGGCAGGTCCTTGCGATAGACCATCGGATCGGCCGGGATCAGCGGCGACTTCCACAGCACCCGCACCTGGTCATAGGCGTTCTTGCCGGTGTTGATGCGATAGCGCTCCATGTTCTCGGTGTTGTTCACCGCCACATCGACCTGCTTGTTCAGCACCGACAGCAGGTTGGTCTCGTGGTTGCCGATGCGCACGGCCTTGAACAGCGTCTTGGGCTCGACCTTGTTGGCGGTCCACAGGTAGAAGCCCGGCACGGCCGTGCCCGAGGTGGAATTGGGGTCGCCGGCGCCGTAGCTGAGGTCCTTGCCGCGCTTGATCACGTCTTCGACGCTCTTCAGGTCGCTGTCCTTGTTGACGATCAGCACCGACCAGTAGCCCGGGTTGCCGTCCTTGTCGATCACCGAGGCAAAGACCTCGCCGTTGGCACGGTCCACGGCCTCCATGGCCGACTTGTTGCCGAACCAGGCGATCTGCACCTTGTTGAAGCGCATGCCCTCGATGATGCCGGCGTAGTCGGACGCAAAGAAGGGCTTGACGGGTACACCCAGCGTCTTGCTGAGATCGTCGATCAGCGGCTGCCAGGCGGACTTCAGGTTCGACGACGATTCGGTCGAGATAAAGCCGATGTTCAGGCTCTTGGCGTCCTGCGCGAAGGCGGGCAGGGCGACCACGCCCGAAGCCACGACGGCGAGAAAGGTTCTGCGAAGCATGGACAACTCCGGTGGGAAGCGGTTTTGGGATAAAGCGGTGTGGACAGGCGGCCGTTCAGGCGGCCGCCAGGTTCATCGTGACCATTGCCGGTGCCGGCATGGCCGCAGTGGATACGTCTTCGTCGGGCACGGAATCGAGCAGCAGCTCGTCGGCTTCGGTGCCGTAGAGATCGCGCAGCATGCCGGGCGTGAGCGCGGCTGAGGGGCCGTCATAGACCACCTTGCCGTGGCGCAGCGCCACCACGCGGGGGCAGTAGCGCATCGCCACGTCCACCTGGTGCAGCGACACCAGCACCGCGACCTTGCGCGTGCGGTTGATCTGCCTGAGCAGCGACATCACCCGGCGCGACGATTCCGGGTCGAGCGAGGCGATCGGCTCGTCGGCCAGGATCACGCTGGCGTTCTGCACCAGCGTGCGGGCGATGGCGGCGCGCTGCTGCTGGCCGCCCGACAGCGTCGAGGCCCGTTGAAACGCATAGTCGTCTATACCAACTTGCGCAAGCGCATCGAGCCCGCCCTGGACTTCATCGGCCTTGAAGATGCGCAGCAGGCTGCGCCACTTGGGCACACGGGCCAGCATGCCGACCAGCACGTTGGTGATGACCGGAAGACGGCCCACCAGGTTGAACTGCTGGAACACAAACCCGATCTCGCCACGCACCTTGCGCACGCTGCGGGCCAGGCGGCCGTTGCGCTGCACATGGCGGCCGTTGACGAGGATTTCGCCGGCGCCGGCATCGCCCGTGATGAATCCGGCCACGTGGCGCAACAGCGTGGACTTGCCCGATCCCGATGCACCCAGCAGGGCGACCATCTCGCCTGGCGCGATGTGCAGCGTGACATCGTCAAGCGCCTTGCGGTCCGCGCGGAACGATTTGGAAAGCCCGCGGACTTCAATTGCGTGCGTCATGTCGACTCCCTGACGTGAATGACCTGCGCATTCTGGCCGGGGCGGATGACAGAACGATGACTTGAGCGGAAGGGGGGCTGAAACTGGTTGGCGGGGGGGGGGGGGGGGGGGGGGG